>NZ_RJNW01000031.1:0-511 GCF_003942765.1 Streptococcus mitis | reverse complement strand
ACTTGTTGAGGCTGACTCAGAAGCTGATGTGCTTGCTGAAGCTGACGCACTTNTTGAGGCTGACTCAGAAGCTGATGTGCTTGCTGAAGCTGATGCACTTGTTGANGCTGANTCTGAAGCTGATGTACTTGCTGAAGCCGATGCGCTAGTACTTGCTGAAGCCGACGCGCTTGTTGACGCTGAAGCTGAAGCGCTTGTGCTTGCTGAAGCTGATGCACTTGTACTTGCTGAAGCCGATGCGCTTGTTGATGCTGAAGCTGAAGCACTTGTACTTGCTGAAGCCGATGCGCTAGTACTTGCTGAAGCCGATGCGCTTGTTGATGCTGAAGCTGAAGCACTTGTACTTGCTGAAGCCGATGCGCTAGTACTTGCTGAAGCCGACGCGCTTGTTGACGCTGAAGCTGAAGCGCTTGTGCTTGCTGAAGCTGATGCACTTGTACTTGCTGAAGCCGATGCGCTTGTTGACGCTGATTCAGAGGCCGATGTGCTTGCTGAAGCTGATGCACTTGTT
>NZ_RJNW01000030.1:0-517 GCF_003942765.1 Streptococcus mitis | reverse complement strand
AGATACAGTAATTAACTACGTAGCAAACAAAGCAAACTTGGTAGTTAAATATGTAGATGAAAAAGGCAAAGACTTAATCCCTTCAGAAACAACAGAAGGAAAAGTAGGAGATGAGTATACAACAACTGGAAAAGTTGTTCCAGGACACCTACTTGTTCGTGTTGAAGGAGAAGCAAAAGGTAAGATTGGAAAAGACGGTTCAACAGTAACATACGTGTACAAACCAATCGGATCATGGATTCCAAACATTCCAGGTCAACCAACTAACCCAATCAAGTATCCAAACGATCCACAAGATCCAACAAAACCAGGACAACCAACAGAAGTGTTACCATACGTTCCAGGATTCACTCCAGAAGATAAAGATGGCAACCCACTTAAACCAGTTGATCCGAAAGATCCATCAAAAGGATATGTAGTACCAAACATCCCAACAGATCCAAGTCAAGATACAGTAATTAACTACGTAGCAAACAAAGCAAACTTGGTAGTTAAATATGTAGATGAAAAAGGCAAA
>NZ_RJNW01000029.1:0-537 GCF_003942765.1 Streptococcus mitis | reverse complement strand
AGCAAGTACAAGCGCCTCTGAGTCAGCCTCAACAAGTGCGTCAGCTTCAGCAAGTACATCGGCCTCTGAATCAGCAAGCACATCAGCTTCTGAGTCAGCCTCAACAAGTGCNTCAGCTTCAGCAAGCACATCGGCCTCTGAATCAGCGTCAACAAGCGCATCGGCTTCAGCAAGTACAAGTGCATCAGCTTCAGCAAGCACAAGCGCTTCAGCTTCAGCGTCAACAAGCGCGTCGGCTTCAGCAAGTACAAGTGCTTCAGCTTCAGCATCAACAAGCGCATCGGCTTCAGCAAGTACAAGCGCCTCTGAGTCAGCCTCAACAAGTGCGTCAGCTTCAGCAAGTACATCGGCCTCTGAATCAGCAAGTACATCAGCTTCAGAATCAGCGTCAACAAGTGCATCAGCTTCAGCAAGCACATCGGCCTCTGAATCAGCGTCAACAAGCGCATCGGCTTCAGCAAGTACAAGTGCATCAGCTTCAGCAAGCACAAGCGCTTCAGCTTCAGCGTCAACAAGCGCGTCGGCTTCAGCAAGTAC
>NZ_RJNW01000028.1:0-554 GCF_003942765.1 Streptococcus mitis | reverse complement strand
CAGCCTCAACAAGTGCATCAGCTTCAGCAAGCACATCAGCTTCTGAGTCAGCCTCAACAAGTGCATCAGCCTCAGCAAGCACATCAGCTTCTGAGTCAGCCTCAACAAGTGCATCAGCTTCAGCAAGCACATCAGCTTCTGAGTCAGCCTCAACAAGTGCATCAGCCTCAGCAAGCACATCGGCCTCTGAATCAGCCTCAACAAGTGCATCAGCCTCAGCAAGCACATCGGCCTCTGAATCAGCGTCAACAAGTGCATCAGCCTCAGCAAGCACATCAGCTTCTGAGTCAGCCTCAACAAGTGCGTCAGCTTCAGCAAGCACATCGGCCTCTGAATCAGCATCAACAAGTGCATCAGCTTCAGCAAGCACATCGGCCTCTGAATCAGCGTCAACAAGCGCATCGGCTTCAGCAAGTACAAGTGCATCAGCTTCAGCAAGCACAAGCGCTTCAGCTTCAGCGTCAACAAGCGCGTCGGCTTCAGCAAGTACTAGCGCATCGGCTTCAGCAAGTACAAGTGCTTCAGCTTCAGCATCAACAAGCGCATCGGCTTCA
>NZ_RJNW01000025.1:0-657 GCF_003942765.1 Streptococcus mitis | reverse complement strand
TGAAGCCGATGCGCTTGTTGATGCTGAAGCTGAAGCACTTGTACTTGCTGAAGCCGATGCGCTAGTACTTGCTGAAGCCGACGCGCTTGTTGACGCTGAAGCTGAAGCGCTTGTGCTTGCTGAAGCTGATGCACTTGTACTTGCTGAAGCCGATGCGCTTGTTGACGCTGATTCAGAGGCCGATGTGCTTGCTGAAGCTGATGCACTTGTTGAGGCTGACTCAGAAGCTGATGTGCTTGCTGAAGCTGACGCACTTGTTGAGGCTGACTCAGAAGCTGATGTGCTTGCTGACTCAGAGGCCGATGTGCTTGCTGAGGCTGACGCACTTGTTGAGGCTGACTCAGAAGCTGATGTGCTTGCTGAAGCTGATGCACTTGTTGACGCTGATTCTGAAGCTGATGTACTTGCTGATTCAGAGGCCGATGTACTTGCTGAAGCTGACGCACTTGTTGAGGCTGACTCAGAGGCGCTTGTACTTGCTGAAGCCGATGCGCTTGTTGATGCTGAAGCTGAAGCACTTGTACTTGCTGAAGCCGATGCGCTAGTACTTGCTGAAGCCGACGCGCTTGTTGACGCTGAAGCTGAAGCGCTTGTGCTTGCTGAAGCTGATGCACTTGTACTTGCTGAAGCCGATGCGCTTGTTGACGCTGATTCAGA
>NZ_RJNW01000024.1:0-691 GCF_003942765.1 Streptococcus mitis | reverse complement strand
GGCTTCTTCCTCCCAAAGAGGGTCGTCTACAACATCCATCGTTTGAATTTCAATCAAACTTCGTTCATTTGCTTCTTCAAAAGTCAGAGATAGAATAGCCTCGTGCTTTTTCTTAAATTCCTCGACTGTTAGCCATGTCTTCTTATTATCCTCGCTAATTTGCCCGTCAATGACCTTTGCAATCTCAAGCGCCATAATGTACATGGCGCGTCTATCAACTGTCAAAATTTCTAGATGGGTGGTTAAAATNCGGAGATAGTCTCCCTTTTCATTATAATCCGTAGCNAANGCATCTTCAAANTNNATNTCAATACATTCNTNAANATGTGAAAAGAGNCTTCGTACCNCTTCCTTTAGGGGGACACTAGACCATCTCTTATCCGCAGTACTTTTCCTCAATGATAAATTTGAGAAAAAATCTTCTTGTAGTTGCTCATTGTCTCCAGCATTTGAGTAAGAAACTTGCTTTTCTTCTGGAAACCACATTTTACCAGCAAGCTCTAGATAACCATAAGGTATCTTTTTTGTATAATCACCTTTTAAATATAATTTCATTGTTCACTCCTTATTGCATCAACCAGTTAAAAGCTTTCCACATATTTTTGATAACTTCTTCTTTTGCTCCTTTACTAAGACCATTTAATTGAGATTGACTGTTAACCCAGTCTACAATATCCTGTCTACTTGAAAT
>NZ_RJNW01000023.1:0-715 GCF_003942765.1 Streptococcus mitis | reverse complement strand
ACTTGCTGAAGCCGATGCGCTTGTTGATGCTGAAGCTGAAGCACTTGTACTTGCTGAAGCCGATGCGCTAGTACTTGCTGAAGCCGACGCGCTTGTTGACGCTGAAGCTGAAGCGCTTGTGCTTGCTGAAGCTGATGCACTTGTACTTGCTGAAGCCGATGCGCTTGTTGACGCTGATTCAGAGGCCGATGTGCTTGCTGAAGCTGATGCACTTGTTGANGCTGATTCAGAGGCCGATGTGCTTGCTGAGGCTGATGCACTTGTTGAGGCTGACTCAGAAGCTGATGTGCTTGCTGAAGCTGATGCACTTGTTGAGGCTGACTCAGAAGCTGATGTGCTTGCTGAGGCTGATGCACTTGTTGAGGCTGACTCAGAAGCTGATGTGCTTGCTGAAGCTGACGCACTTGTTGAGGCTGACTCAGAAGCTGATGTGCTTGCTGACTCAGAGGCCGATGTGCTTGCTGAGGCTGACGCACTTGTTGAGGCTGACTCAGAAGCTGATGTGCTTGCTGAAGCTGATGCACTTGTTGACGCTGATTCTGAAGCTGATGTACTTGCTGATTCAGAGGCCGATGTACTTGCTGAAGCTGACGCACTTGTTGAGGCTGACTCAGAGGCGCTTGTACTTGCTGAAGCCGATGCGCTTGTTGATGCTGAAGCTGAAGCACTTGTACTTGCTGAAGCCGATGCGCTAGTACTTGCTGAAGCCGACGCG
>NZ_RJNW01000022.1:0-739 GCF_003942765.1 Streptococcus mitis | reverse complement strand
TGAGGCTGACTCAGAGGCGCTTGTACTTGCTGAAGCCGATGCGCTTGTTGATGCTGAAGCTGAAGCACTTGTACTTGCTGAAGCCGACGCGCTTGTTGACGCTGAAGCTGAAGCGCTTGTGCTTGCTGAAGCTGATGCACTTGTACTTGCTGAAGCCGATGCGCTTGTTGACGCTGATTCAGAGGCCGATGTGCTTGCTGAAGCTGATGCACTTGTTGATGCTGATTCAGAGGCCGATGTGCTTGCTGAAGCTGACGCACTTGTTGATGCTGACTCAGAAGCTGATGTGCTTGCTGAAGCTGACGCACTTGTTGANGCTGACTCAGAAGCTGATGTGCTTGCTGAAGCTGACGCACTTGTTGANGCTGACTCAGAAGCTGATGTGCTTGCTGAAGCTGACGCACTTGTTGAGGCTGACTCAGAAGCTGATGTGCTTGCTGAAGCTGACGCACTTGTTGAGGCTGACTCAGAAGCTGATGTGCTTGCTGAAGCTGACGCACTTGTTGAGGCTGACTCAGAAGCTGATGTGCTTGCTGAAGCTGATGCACTTGTTGACGCTGATTCTGAAGCTGATGTACTTGCTGATTCAGAGGCCGATGTACTTGCTGAAGCTGACGCACTTGTTGAGGCTGACTCAGAGGCGCTTGTACTTGCTGAAGCCGATGCGCTTGTTGATGCTGAAGCTGAAGCACTTGTACTTGCTGAAGCCGATGCGCTAGTACTTGCTGAAGCCGACGCG
>NZ_RJNW01000021.1:0-750 GCF_003942765.1 Streptococcus mitis | reverse complement strand
CATTTATGGGAGTTATCTGATTGGGACCAAGAGGGAATGATTTGCTTACATGAATTGATCAGTAGAGAAGAAGAGTTGGCAGAAGATATTCCTCGTTTAAGGAAATATTTTAAGACAAAGTTTCGGAATCGGATCCTAGACTATATCCGTAAGCAGGAAAGTCAAAAACGAAGATATGATAAAGAACCCTATGAAGAAGTGGGTGAGATCAGTCATCGTATCAGTGAGGGCGGTCTGTGGCTAGATGATTATTATCTCTTTCATGAGACACTAAGAGATTATAGAAACAAACAAAGTAAAGACAAACAAGAAGAGTTAGAACGCGTCTTAAGAAATGAACGCTTCCGAGGTCGTCAAAGAGTATTAAGAGACTTACGTATTGTATTTAAAGAGTTTGACATCCGTACATACTAGGAAGCCATGCAAAAAATGAAAAAAGATAAAAAAAGTAGTTGACAAAGTTTGAAAAGTCTGTATAATAGTAAGAGTTGAAAATAACAGCTCAGGTCCGTTGGTCAAGGGGTTAAGACACCGCCTTTTCACGGCGGTAACACGGGTTCGAATCCCGTACGGACTATGGTGTATTGTGGTTGAGGCACTTGATGAAAAAAGTTAAAAAAGTTTCAAAAAAGTGTTGACAAGCGAAAGTGGCTGTGATATACTAATATAGTTGTCACTTGAGAGAAGTAAGTGACAAAGACCTTTGAAAACTGAACAAGACGAACCAATGTGCAGGGCGCTATAACTAAG
>NZ_RJNW01000019.1:0-758 GCF_003942765.1 Streptococcus mitis | reverse complement strand
CTTGTTGAGGCTGACTCAGAAGCTGATGTGCTTGCTGAAGCTGACGCACTTGTTGAGGCTGACTCAGAAGCTGATGTGCTTGCTGAAGCTGACGCACTTGTTGAGGCTGACTCAGAAGCTGATGTGCTTGCTGAAGCTGATGCACTTGTTGACGCTGATTCTGAAGCTGATGTACTTGCTGATTCAGAGGCCGATGTGCTTGCTGAGGCTGATGCACTTGTTGAGGCTGACTCAGAAGCTGATGTGCTTGCTGAAGCTGATGCACTTGTTGAGGCTGACTCAGAAGCTGATGTGCTTGCTGAAGCTGATGCACTTGTTGACGCTGACTCAGAAGCTGATGTGCTTGCTGAAGCTGATGCACTTGTTGAGGCTGACTCAGAAGCTGATGTGCTTGCTGAAGCTGACGCACTTGTTGAGGCTGACTCAGAAGCTGATGTGCTTGCTGAAGCTGATGCACTTGTTGACGCTGATTCTGAAGCTGATGTACTTGCTGAAGCTGACGCACTTGTTGAGGCTGACTCAGAGGCGCTTGTACTTGCTGAAGCCGATGCGCTTGTTGATGCTGAAGCTGAAGCACTTGTACTTGCTGAAGCCGACGCGCTTGTTGACGCTGAAGCTGAAGCGCTTGTGCTTGCTGAAGCTGATGCACTTGTACTTGCTGAAGCCGATGCGCTTGTTGACGCTGATTCAGAGGCCGATGTGCTTGCTGAAGCTGATGCACTTGTTGATGCTGATTCAGAGGCCGATGTGCTTGCTGA
>NZ_RJNW01000018.1:0-791 GCF_003942765.1 Streptococcus mitis | reverse complement strand
GTGTAATCCTCTGGTGTTAATGGAGTTTTCGTAACCGGAGTTTCAATTTCCTTAACAGGTGTTACATTAACTGGGACTTCTACTGTAATCACTTTTCCATTTGGTAATTCTACCGTTACTTTAACTGGATCCTTCTTACCTGGAGTTGTCAAGTCTGGAATGTTTTCAACATTTGTGACCTTGCCACCTTCTGGAATCTTAATTCCTTTAGTGTAATCCTCTGGCGTTAATGGGGTAGATGTGACTGGTGTCTCAATCTCTTTAACAGGTGTTACATTAACTGGGACTTCTACTGTAATCACTTTGCCATTTGGTAATTCTACCGTTACTTTAACTGGATCTTTCTTACCTGGTGTTGTTAAGTCTGGAATGTTTTCAACATTTGTGACCTTGCCACCTTCTGGAATCTTGATGCCTTTAGTGTAATCCTCTGGTGTTAATGGAGTTTTCGTAACCGGAGTTTCAATTTCCTTAACAGGTGTTACATTAACTGGGACTTCTACTGTAATCACTTTTCCATTTGGTAATTCAACCGTTACTTTAACTGGATCTTTCTTACCTGGTGTTGTTAAGTCTGGAATGTTTTCAACATTTGTGACCTTACCACCTTCTGGAATCTTGATGCCTTTAGTGTAATCCTCTGGTGTTAATGGAGTTTTCGTAACCGGAGTTTCAATTTCCTTAACAGGTGTTACATTAACTGGGACTTCTACTGTAATCACTTTTCCATTTGGTAATTCTACCGTTACTTTAACTGGATCCTTCTTACCTGGAGTTGTCAAGTCTGGAAT
>NZ_RJNW01000017.1:0-825 GCF_003942765.1 Streptococcus mitis | reverse complement strand
TCAACAAGCGCATCGGCTTCAGCAAGTACAAGTGCATCAGCTTCAGCAAGCACAAGCGCTTCAGCTTCAGCGTCAACAAGCGCGTCGGCTTCAGCAAGTACTAGCGCATCGGCTTCAGCAAGTACATCAGCTTCNGANTCAGCNTCAACAAGTGCATCAGCTTCAGCAAGCACATCAGCTTCTGAGTCAGCCTCAANAAGTGCNTCAGCNTCAGCAAGCACATCAGCTTCTGAGTCAGCCTCAACAAGTGCATCAGCTTCAGCAAGCACATCAGCTTCTGAGTCAGCCTCAACAAGTGCATCAGCNTCAGCAAGCACATCAGCTTCTGAGTCAGCCTCAACAAGTGCATCAGCTTCAGCAAGCACATCAGCTTCTGAGTCAGCCTCAACAAGTGCGTCAGCTTCAGCAAGCACATCAGCTTCTGAGTCAGCCTCAACAAGTGCGTCAGCTTCAGCAAGCACATCAGCTTCTGAGTCAGCATCAACAAGTGCGTCAGCTTCAGCAAGCACATCAGCTTCTGAGTCAGCCTCAACAAGTGCGTCAGCTTCAGCAAGCACATCGGCCTCTGAATCAGCGTCAACAAGCGCATCGGCTTCAGCAAGTACAAGTGCATCAGCTTCAGCAAGCACAAGCGCTTCAGCTTCAGCGTCAACAAGCGCGTCGGCTTCAGCAAGTACTAGCGCATCGGCTTCAGCAAGTACATCAGCTTCTGAGTCAGCCTCAACAAGTGCATCAGCTTCAGCAAGCACATCAGCTTCTGAGTCAGCCTCAACAAGTGCNTCAGCNTCAGCAAGCACATCAGCTTCTGAGTCAGCCTCAACAAGT
>NZ_RJNW01000016.1:0-1057 GCF_003942765.1 Streptococcus mitis | reverse complement strand
TGAAGCCGATGCGCTTGTTGATGCTGAAGCTGAAGCACTTGTACTTGCTGAAGCCGATGCGCTAGTACTTGCTGAAGCCGACGCGCTTGTTGACGCTGAAGCTGAAGCGCTTGTGCTTGCTGAAGCTGATGCACTTGTACTTGCTGAAGCCGATGCGCTTGTTGACGCTGATTCAGAGGCCGATGTGCTTGCTGAAGCTGATGCACTTGTTGATGCTGATTCAGAGGCCGATGTGCTTGCTGAAGCTGATGCACTTGTTGAGGCTGATTCAGAGGCCGATGTGCTTGCTGAGGCTGATGCACTTGTTGAGGCTGACTCAGAAGCTGATGTGCTTGCTGAAGCTGATGCACTTGTTGAGGCTGACTCAGAAGCTGATGTGCTTGCTGAGGCTGATGCACTTGTTGAGGCTGACTCAGAAGCTGATGTGCTTGCTGAAGCTGATGCACTTGTTGAGGCTGACTCAGAAGCTGATGTGCTTGCTGAAGCTGANGCACTTGTTGAGGCTGACTCAGAAGCTGATGTGCTTGCTGAAGCTGATGCACTTGTTGACGCTGATTCTGAAGCTGATGTACTTGCTGATTCAGAGGCCGATGTGCTTGCTGAAGCTGATGCACTTGTTGAGGCTGATTCAGAGGCGCTTGTACTTGCTGAAGCCGATGCGCTTGTTGATGCTGAAGCTGAAGCACTTGTACTTGCTGAAGCCGATGCGCTAGTACTTGCTGAAGCCGATGCGCTTGTTGATGCTGAAGCTGAAGCACTTGTACTTGCTGAAGCCGATGCGCTAGTACTTGCTGAAGCCGATGCGCTNGTACTTGCTGAAGCCGATGCGCTTGTTGATGCTGAAGCTGAAGCACTTGTACTTGCTGAAGCCGATGCGCTAGTACTTGCTGAAGCCGACGCGCTTGTTGACGCTGAAGCTGAAGCGCTTGTGCTTGCTGAAGCTGATGCACTTGTACTTGCTGAAGCCGATGCGCTTGTTGACGCTGATTCAGAGGCCGATGTGCTTGCTGAAGCTGATGCACTTGTTGATGCTGATTCAGAGGCCGATGTGCTTGCT
>NZ_RJNW01000015.1:0-1064 GCF_003942765.1 Streptococcus mitis | reverse complement strand
ATCGGGAAGACAGGATTCGAACCTGCGACACCTTGGTCCCAAACCAAGTACTCTACCAAGCTGAGCTACTTCCCGAGTTAAATAGAAAAATGCACCCTAGAGGAGTCGAACCTCTAACCGCCTGATTCGTAGTCAGGTACTCTATCCAGTTGAGCTAAGGGTGCTCATTAGTTTATGCCGAGGACCGGAATCGAACCGGTACGATCGTTACCAATCGCAGGATTTTAAGTCCTGTGCGTCTGCCAGTTCCGCCACCCCGGCCTCTCTAAGCGAACGACGGGATTCGAACCCGCGACCCCCACCTTGGCAAGGTGGTGTTCTACCACTGAACTACGTTCGCACTGTTTTCTTCTATCTAAAAATGCCGGCTACATGACTTGAACACGCGACCCTCTGATTACAAATCAGATGCTCTACCAACTGAGCTAAGCCGGCTCATTTATTATATCTTAATGCGGGTTAAGGGACTTGAACCCCCACGCCGTTAAGCGCCAGATCCTAAATCTGGTGCGTCTGCCAATTCCGCCAAACCCGCATATATGACCCGTACTGGGCTCGAACCAGTGACCCATTGATTAAAAGTCAATTGCTCTACCAACTGAGCTAACGAGTCTAAAATAACTTACGTTATTCTAACGGTCCCGACGGGAATCGAACCCGCGATCTTCGCCGTGACAGGGCGACGTGATAACCGCTACACTACGGGACCTATGGGAGTTAACGGGATCGAACCGCTGACCCTCTGCTTGTAAGGCAGATGCTCTCCCAGCTGAGCTAAACTCCCTAGAGCTAAGCGACTTCCATATCTCACAGGNGGCAACCCCCAACTACTTCCGGCGTTCTAGGGCTTAACTTCTGTGTTCGGCATGGGTACAGGTGTATCTCCTAGGCTATCGTCACTTAACTCTGAGTAATACCTACTCAAAATTGAATATCTATTCAAACCAAGAAAACCTCTCGCTTTCATATTCTCAGTTACTTTGGATAAGTCCTCGAGCTATTAGTATTAGTCCGCTACATGTGTCGCCACACTTCCACTTCTAACCTATCTACCTGATCATCTC
>NZ_RJNW01000014.1:0-2927 GCF_003942765.1 Streptococcus mitis | reverse complement strand
TTTCATACATTGATGGTAAACAACCAAGCCAAAAGGCAGAAAATTTGACACCTGATGAAGTCAGTAAAAAAGAAGGTATAAATGCCGAGCAAATCGTTATCAAGATTACGGATCAAGGTTATGTGACTTCTCATGGAGACCATTATCATTATTATAATGGCAAGGTTCCTTATGACGCCATCATCAGCGAAGAACTGCTGATGAAAGATCCGAATTATCAGTTGAAGGATTCAGATATTGTCAATGAAATTAAGGGTGGTTATGTCATTAAGGTAGACGGGAAGTATTATGTCTATCTTAAGGATGCAGCGCATGCTGATAATGTTCGCTCAAAAGAAGAAATCACTCGTCAGAAGCAGGAACACGGTAGTAATCACGGAGGAGGTTCTAGCGATAATGCGGTAGTCGCTGCTAGAGCTCAAGGCCGTTATACAACGGATGATGGTTATATCTTTAATGCCTCTGATATCATTGAGGACACGGGTGATGCCTATATCGTTCCTCATGGCAATCATTTCCACTATATTCCTAAGAGTGACTTGTCTGCCAGTGAATTAGCTGCAGCTCGAGCCTTCTTATCTGGAAAAGGTAATCAACCAAACTCAGTTGGATATCGTCCTTCAACAAATTCTTCTAGCAGTAGCGCATCAGAGGCATCGAATAATAGTTCATATGGACAAACGAATCAAAGCAATGTTGAGGTAAATACCAGAAGATGGACTCCAAGTGTTAGCCCACAAGTGGATAATAGCTATCAAGCTAGTCCGAGTGAAGACGTATCTAGTCTCTTGAAACAGCTTTATACCTTACCGCTTAGCCAACGACATGTGGAATCAGATGGACTTGTTTTTGATCCAGCGCAGATTACAAGAAAAACTGCGAATGGTGTTGCAGTGCCACACGGAGATCATTATCACTTTATTCCTTATTCTCAAATGTCTGATTTAGAGCAGAAGATTGCAAGAATGATTTCTGAAAATTATCAAGGAAATCATACTACTGCAGGTGATAAAGAATTAAAACCAATTCCGACTCCAAGCCTTCCAAATTTAATTCCATCTCCTGTTTTGCCAGCTCTTACCTTAAAACCTTTGAAACCTATTGTAAAGCCGGCTCCTACTCCAAATCCTAAAATAGACTCAAATTCTTCTTTGGTTAGCCAGCTGGTACGAAAAGTTGGAGAAGGATATGTATTCGAAGAAAAAGGAATCTCACGCTATGTCTTTGCGAAAGATTTACCATCTGAAACTGTTAAAAATCTGGAAAACAAGTTATCAAAACAAGAGAGTGTTTCACACGCTTTAACTGCTAAAAAAGAAAATGTACCACCTCGCGACCAAGAATTTTATGATAAAGCATATAATTTATTGGCCGAGGCTCATAAATCCTTGTCTGAAAATAAAGGTCGCGTTTCTGATTTCCAAACCTTAGACAAATTAGCAGAACGCTTGAATGATGAATCTTCTAATAAAGAAAAATTGGTAGATGATTTATTGGCATTCTTAGCACCAATTACCCATCCTGAGCGACTTGGAAAACCAAATTCTCAAATTGAATATACCGAAAACGAAGTTCGTATTGCTCAACTAGCTGATAAGTATACAACGTCAGATGGTTACATTTTTGACGAACATGATATTATCAGTGATGAAGGAGATGCCTATGTAACGCCTCATATGGGTCATAGTCACTGGATTGGAAAAGACAGCCTTTCTGATAAGGAAAAAGCTGCGGCTCAATCTTATACTAAAGAAAAAGGAATTCTACCTCCGTCAGCAGACGCAGATGCTCAAGCAAATCCAACTGGAGATAGTGCAGCGGCTATTTACAATCGTGTGAAAGGGGAGAAACGAATTCCACTCGTTCGACTTCCATACATGGTTGAGCATACAGTAGAAGTTAAAAATGGTAATTTAATCATTCCTCATAAGGATCATTACCATAACATTAAATTTGCTTGGTTTGATGATCATTCATACAAGGCTCCAAATGGTTATACTCTGGAAGACTTATTTGCGACGATTAAGTACTATGTTGAACATCCTGATGAACGTCCACATTCTAATGACGGATGGGGAAATGCCAGCGAGCATGTCTTAGGTAAGAAAGACCACAGTGAAGATCCCAAAAAGAACTTCAAAGCGGATGAAGAACCAGTAGAGGAAACACCTGCTGAGCCAGAAGTTCCTCAAGTAGAGACTGAAAAAGTAGAAGCCAAGCTCAAAGAAGCAGAAGCTTTGCTTGCGAAAGTAACGGATGCTAGTCTGAAAGGAAATGCGACAGAAACCCTAGCTGGTTTACGAAATAATTTGAGTCTCCAAACCATGGATAATAATGGTATCATGGCAGAAGCAGAAAAATTACTTGCGTTGTTAAAAGGTAGTAATCCTTCACCTGTAAATAAGGAAAAAACAAATTAATGAAAAATGGGAGTCTCGATAAAGAGACTTTCATTTTTATTATGTATATACGAAAAATTCTTGACAAGCAGTACTAAAAATAGTAAACTATTAACTAGTTAATTAACCGGTTTATTATTTTATAGTGAATCAAATAGAGTTAAGAAAAGAGGAAAGAATGAAAATCAATAAAAAATATCTAGCTGGGTCAGCAGCTGCACTTGTTTTAAGTGTCTGCGCTTATGAACTAGGTTTGCATCAAGCCCAAACTGTAAAAGAAAATAATCGTGTTTCATACATTGATGGTAAACAACCAAGCCAAAAGGCAGAAAATTTGACACCTGATGAAGTCAGTAAAAAAGAAGGTATAAATGCCGAGCAAATCGTTATCAAGATTACGGATCAAGGTTATGTGACTTCTCATGGAGACCATTATCATTATTATAATGGCAAGGTTCCTTATGACGCCATCATCAGCGAAGAACTGCTGATGAAAGATCCGAATTATCAGTTGCGAATTATCAGTTG
>NZ_RJNW01000013.1:0-6022 GCF_003942765.1 Streptococcus mitis | reverse complement strand
GGTTAAAATGCGGAGATAGTCTCCCTTTTCATTATAATCCGTAGCAAACGCATCTTCAAACTCTATCTCAATACATTCGTTAAGATGTGAAAAGAGTCTTCGTACCTCTTCCTTTAGGGGGACACTAGACCATCGCTTATCTGCAGTACTTTTCCTCAAGGATAAATTTACAGAAAAATCCTCTTGTAATGCATCATTATTCCCAGCATTTGAGTAAGAAACTTGCTTTTCTTCTGGAAACCACATTTTGCTAGCAAGTTCTAAATAACCATAAGGTACTCTTTTTGTATAATCGCCTTTAATATAAATTCTCACTCGTCTTCCTCATCGTCATAAACACGTTCTCCATGGATTTTGATATATTCTTCACGAAGGCGTTCTTCCTCTTCCCATAGAGGGTCTCTTACTGGTATCATTGTTTTTAATTCTTCCAAACTAATTTCAACCGCTTCATCATAAGTCAGCGAAAGAACATCCTTATGTAGCTCCTTAAAAGTCTCTACATCTAACCATGTCTCTTTGTCATACTCGCTGATATTACCATCTATTGCACTCGCAACCTCGACCGCCATAATGTATAAAGCAAGTTTATCTACTGTTAAAACATCTATATGAGATGTTGCGATACGTAGATAATCTCCACGTTCTCTCCACTCTGTAATGAAAGTTTTTTCAAATTCAAGTGTTACACTCTCATATTCCAAAGACAACCAAGGATTACTAGGAATTATAAAAGGAGCCTTATCCCATCTTTCGTCAACTGAAGACCATTTGTGTAACCGAACACCAAAGTAAAAATCATCCTGTAACATAGCATCGTCACCAACATTGGAGAAACTTATTTTCTTGCCTTTCCGTTCCTTAAACCACATCTTCCATGCGAGTTCTCTGTAGCCAAATGGCAATTTTCTAGTATAGTCACCTTTTATATATAGTCTCACTCGTCTTCCTCATCGTCGTCCAACTCCACCTCTCCATGGATTCGGATATACTCCTCGCGCTTCTTATCCAATTCTTCCCAAAGAGGCTCGTCTATGGCTTTCAAAACCTTTATCTCTTCTAAACTAATATCAACCGCTTCGTCGTAGGTCATATTCAGTAAGTCTTTATGTTTCGTTTTGAATTCTTCAATATTTAGCCATGTTTCTTTGTCGTCTTCGCTGATTTGACCGTCAACCTCAATCGCCATGATATAGAGCGCTCGCTTATCAACCGTTAGAATATCCTTATGAGTCGTGATTATTCGAAGACAGTCTCCTTTTTCTCGCCCATCACTTTCATAAGAATTTTCAAAATTTAAATTTAAATTTTCACGCTTAAAAGTCGCCCAAGAGTCTTTTCCTATTCTAAAATCAGCCATTCCCCAACGCTCATCATTTGAAGAAAATTTATCTAGAGTTAAACTCAAATAAAAATTTTCATTAAATGCGTAAGAAAAACCAACTTCCACACCTTTGCGTTCTTTGAACCACATTTTCCAAGGAAATTCCATACAGGTTTGGTATATACTAGTTTCGTAGTTGCCTTTAAGATATAGTCTCACTCGTCGTCCTCATCGTCATACACACGTTCACCATGGATTTTGATGTATTCTTCACGAAGCCTATCCAATTCTTCCCAGATGGGTTCGTCAATAGCGTCAATCGTCTGAATTTCTTCCAAACTCATCTCATTTGCTTCGTCAAAGGTCAGAGATAAGATATCTTTGTGCTTTTCCTTGAACTCCTCGATTCTTAACCATGTTTTCTTATCATCTTCACTAATTTTTCCATCAATCGCAGTCGCAATTTCGAGTGCCATAATATACATAGCTCGTTTATCAACTGTTAAAACATCCAAATAATTAGAAGCGATTCTTAGATATTTTCCCTTTTCTCTACCGTCGCTTTCATAACTTCCCTCATAATCCAAATCAATATTTTCATATTTTTGGGAATTGATTGCACTACCACCTTTAACCTTGGCATCTTTCCAACGAGAGCCACTTGCTCCCCACTTATCTAACCTCAAAGATAAATAGAAGTCATTTTGCAACATCTCATCATCCCCGACATTTGAGAAACTTATTTTTTGACCATTTCTTTCTTTAAACCACATTTTCCATGCGAGTTCTCTGTATCCAAAAGGCACTTTTCTAGTATAGTCTCCTTTGATATATAGTCTCATACACTTCACCTAATTTCCGTAATAGTTTCGGTATCCTTTCCAGATTCTTTCTACAATTTCACTCTTCACACTTTTATCTAGATTCTTTATCTTTTTAGTTTTATTCACCCAATCCAATATATCTGTTTTGCTTGAAATACTATTAACATCTATAGCTTCGTTAAGCGAATAGCCCGACTTCCCACTTCCAGATTGAACCTGAAATACTCCTTCACCATTAGGACCACTATTTAGCTCCCAATCTACACGAATGTTCTCTTTTCGATTTCCTACTCGGGCTTCAATTTGTTTACCACCCCTACCAGAAATGGTCTTACTCGTCGGTTTATTGGCCTTCCAGCTATCGTAGTTGCTAGAATAATTAACCTGAATTTCGCCATTTTGTAAGGCCGTCTTTGTGATAGCTGATAAGCTAGTCACTGCTCCACTAGCTATCAGTACATTTCCATATTGTACTCCTGATACGGACACTGCCGTACCAGCTACGATACTTGTCCCTGCTGTTGGCGGACCAGCCATGATACTCAAAACTTCGAGGGCGCCACTCGCAAAGTAAACTCCCAATCCAGAGAATATTTGAGCTACTCCACTCCAAAATTCGACTGAATTTGCTTCAAAGTTTTGTGCTTTTAGTTCATCAAACTTTTTGTTAACCAAATGAGTATAGTCAGCATCGTATTTCCCATTTTTTGAAACGAAATAACCTTGTTCAAATGGATAAATGTCAATGATATTCCCTGTTTCATCAATCTTAAGAGTGTGATTGTAGTCGTCGATTATTTTATCCCATTCGGACTTGTCGTGACCTTTTAAGCGCTTCTCTAATTCGGCACGATAGTAGGCATCTCCATCGTCCGATAGCATCATATCCCTAGAAGCTTTATTGAAGTTCAGAACCCCTGCGAATTTCAATACCTCCTTAAATGATAATATATTTTCCACCTTAAAAGAAAGAGAATGACAGCTAACGAACAGAACACTATTTGCTGGAACAAATGCTCTAGAACAGTTTTTTTCATTTGTTCTACAACCGCATATAATCGCTTTTTAGCTTTCTCCGAACGTTGTTCCCAAACGGTCACTGAAGAACCTGTGTTACTTTCAATCACAGCTTGATTTTCACTTGCTAATTTCAAATATCTCCCAGCATGATACAACCGCTTTTCCCCATTTAACCAACTAATTTCAACACTCTTGTCTCCTTGTAATCGATTATTGTAACTGATGGATACCGCTTGATTCTCAGAAGAAATCTTACTTTCAATTTGATTATAGTCATCCACCACATAGATAAGGCCGATGTTCTTTCCATTTTCTTTTGAGGGCACTAGATGAATATGCTTATCAAGAGCATGCCAATCCTGATTATTTTTATCTTGAATCAATTGAACCATACTACTATTCACATCCATCTTAGAAAATGAAATATATTGGTAGATCGGCTTCAAAATGAACAATAAAAAATAAACAAGCAAAACGAGTGAACAAAAGATAAATTTGTTTTTATTTCTCATTTACTTCTCCAAAGCAACTTCTTCTTAACAAAATATTCTTAAGAATTGTTTCATGCCAACCTTCCTTTATAAAACTATTACCTCATCGTTCCATTTGTTATTCTATTCTCCATATATCTTTAACGCTCACTTCTCCCCAATTATCTGGGCTAAAACGACTAGAGTAGATAGTGGTCCAATCTTTAAGGACTTTATTACGGAGTACATTATCTGCTTCCTTGCGAATCTCATCGACAGTCTTACCGTGTTTGGCAAGAAAGTCCTCTACTTGAGACTGATGATAATATCTTTCGCTTTTCTCATCGTGATACCATATAAATCGTTCTAATTGCTGATTGTTTACATCGTACAGGTAATCTACATTTATGCTTGTCTCTGTATTTGGTATTCTCAAACGCATTTCTATCCCAACTTTCGTCATCTCCTGAAATCCAAAATAAAAATAATAACCTAGAGAATGAATAGTATTTGGTAAATCTACACTTTTATAATCAATAGAATGAATAGAAATTTCTTGAGAATCGTTGTCCACAATTTTTAAACCTTTTAACTTATAAAAAGTTCGCCCTTTCCAGAGAAATGTATAATTGTGATAATCACTTTCTTCGTAGTATATTTCATCAAAAATATTATAAACTCTCTGATATTTATAGTACTGAAAACCAGAGAAAGATAATAATAGAACCATTAACAATGAAAAAATTACAAATTTTTTCTTCCTCATCTAATCACCTCATCTCTGTCAATTCTTGATTACCTGTTTCAATATTTCGAATGAAATTATAAGTACTTGGGTAATTTTTTTGTAGCTTATCTACGGTATCTTTTTCTAGTAAAATTCCTCAACACAACCAGTTGTTCATACAGGATTGTATTGAGCAAGAAGCTTCTTTCTCTGGGAAACTATCCATACAAAGTCTGATACATCTTTTCCATGAAATCCTCAAGCTCTTTTTTAATAATTTTTAATAGGCGATCTTCTTCGGATTGAGAGATGTTCACTCTCTCATTTATATTTTTTTCATTTATTTGAAAATAGGTGCTAGAAATTATATCAAAGTTCTTATCCAATTCATATAGTGCACTAGTTATTTTACCATCTATCTCTATTTCAAAATAAGCAGTAACCCCATTCCGTCCAGGATGCGATATTTTGAAATCGATGTCTCCTTTTATCTCTATGGAGTCAATTCCTCCATCCAAGCGAATAGCTCCATCGGGAGGAACGACATAACCCGCTTTACGGATGTCAGGTGCATATTTTTCTGATGCCATCAAACGATGTAGAACTTCAATTCTCTCATTTTTCTCAAAGGCTTCTTTTAAAACACTAGATTGTTGGAAATGATTGTAAGTAAAATATAAAGGAATCGCTAACAGAAACAAAAACAATACAATCAACAATTTAAACTGTTTTAATTTATCTAGCATTAGTCTTCCCCCTATTCAACACTCTCTTTCAAATAAATGTTATTGTAAATTATCACTCGTCTTCCTCATCGTCATAAACTGGTTCACCATGGATTTTGATGTATTCTTCATTCCTGCGGTCGTCTTCTTCCCAAACTGGGTCTCTCACATCATCCATAAACGGAATTTCTTCCAAACTCAGCTCATTAGCTTCTTCATAACTCATCGAAAGGATATCCTCATGCCGTTTTTTAAATCCCTCCACACTTAACCAGCTCTCTTTATCATCTTCGCTAATCTGACCATCAATAGCAGTCGCAATTTCAATGGCCATAATATAGAAAGCACGTTTATCAACAGTGAGAAGGTCAAGGTGGGTAGAAGCGATTCTTAAACATTCGCCTTTCTCACGAAAGTCCGACATCATAGCATCTTCGTAATCTAGCTGTATATATTCACATTTATGGGATAAAAAATCATATTTTATCCCTTCCTTAATCTGAACACTTTTCCATCTATCATCATGAGTTTTCTTGTCTAATTCTAAGTGAATAGAAAGTTTATCGATTGGTAAATCTAGATACCCAGCATACGATAAATCTGGCTCTATTCCATCTTTTTCCTCAAACCACATCCTTTTCGCTAGTTCCATGTAATCAAATGGAATTTCTTTGGTGTAATCGCCTTTTATATATAGTCTCATAAATCTGAGATATCGCCTCCATGTGCTAGTATATATTCTTTTCGACGAGTGGCTTCTTCCTCCCAAAGAGGGTCGTCTACAACATCCATCGTTTGAATTTCAATCAAACTTCGTTCATTTGCTTCTTCAAAAGTCAGAGATAGAATAGCCTCGTGCTTTTTCTTAAATTCCTCGACTGTTAGCCATGTCTTCTTATTATCCTCGCTAATTTGCCCGTCAATGACCTTTG
>NZ_RJNW01000012.1:0-10259 GCF_003942765.1 Streptococcus mitis | reverse complement strand
GGAGTTATACAAAAAAACGACGATTTAAATCGTTGTTTTACTGATATAAATATGTAATCTTTTTTTGAAAATACGTCTATTTATTTTTTATTGTAAAGTAGACATAACCGAATGAACATAGGTTGTAGAAAGCAAATGAAAAAACTGCAAGGATGATAGATCCTGTATCTAAATAACCTCTTTCAAGACCGTTTTTCAACAACAACAAGCCTGTAGTTTCGACAACGATCAAAAATAAAAATATATAAAAAATTTTCGCCCAAAACATAGTGTTACCCCTTTCTATTTACAAAGGTTATCTATTTGTTCTTTTAAATTTATCAAAACGAAATTCTCACTCACATACAACTAATTAGTTATTTTTTTGAAAACAAACGTTGCCACCAGTTCTTCTTTGTTTCTAAAAGTAATGTTTCATTTTTGATAGTCAGTGCTCCAATAAGTTGGAGTTGATTGTTGTTAGTGTCCAACATATTGGCAATTTGATCATCTTTTTCATCAATCTGAGAGATTAAAAAACGTCGTTCATTATCAAAATCCTCACGAAGCTGCTTAATTTGCTCCTGCAATACAGTTTCTACACGATTGCTAGCATCATCTATACTGCTAGATTCTGTGTAGCTATCTTCTACAATACATCTATCAAGTATGTATTGCGTGATTGTCTTATTTTCATTTTTAGCTAATTCTACAAGCTTCTCTTTCTGTTCCTTAGAAACTCGGATGCTTATTTGAACACTCATTTTTTCTCCTCCACTAAAATTGGCTGCTATACAATTATAACGTTCTGTGTGGATACATTGTAGCATATTCTACACAATTCTACACGCATAATATGTATGAAAATCATGAATTTTTTGAGAATATCCTTTTATACATGGTATAGATTTCAACACTTTCTCTGATAGTTCCTGCTGCTTGTTCCAATTTTCTTCTGTCGTTATAATGCATGCTCCTTTTTTATCTGATTTTGTTGCTTGCTGCCATCAAGGAGCGCTAAATAAAAAAGTAAATATTGATTTAAGCCTATATAAGGCCATATTTGCCCCTTAGACAGTCCAATGTGGAATTTATCCGGCTTTTTAGCTAGATGCCCCTTAACGGCCAAAATATGGCCCCTGACGGTAACTTAAATATTGTTCAGTACTAAAACCGTAAAAAATCCCTTTTTAGTCATGATACGATCATAGTTGTAGAGGGCCTTTCTGCAAATTTATCTAAAAAGGAGGGGATACAGATGGAGATAATTTTAAATATCTTACTTACTATTGAAGTGGAGATCTTGGTCCATTATATTTGCAAGTGGCTAGATAGAAAATAGTGAACTGAGTGAAAGATTTTTTTATTTTTTAAAAATAAAATATAGATTTTTTTCTTAAGAAGATACTTTCTAATTTACTTTCTGATCTACTTTATATTACTTTATATTACTTTGTCGACCTTAGAAAATCAGCAATATCAAGGGGTTGCAGATAAATAATTGACTATTTTGTACCCCATTAATGACTATTTTGTACCCCATTAATGACTATTTTGTACCCCATTAATGACTATTTTGTACCCCATTAATGACTATTTTGTACCCCATTATTGACTATAAATTTAAAAATTGATAGAATATAGCATAATAGGAAACATAGTAAAAGGTAAACAAGATGGTATCAAATAGAAAATCCAGTAAAATCTATGAAGAACTAGCTTCTCGTCAAAATTATTTAGTTGTCCAGGCGAATGACTTGGCCAAAGCTTTTGGTAATTTAAAAGCTTTTGAACACAAGGTTTTAGACTACTGTTTTTCATCTGTAACGAAAGATAGTAGAGTTGGTGATGTCTTTACGGTTCATAGCCTTGACATTATGAAGCACTTTGGCTTAACTAAAAACGGTCAAAATTATAGACGGATTGCAGAAGCTTTTTCGAGACTTAACGAGAATACCGCTCTATATATTCCTGAAACATTGCCTGACGGTAGACGATCAATAATCATGACTCAACTTTTCAGCAGAATAAGATTTATTGAGGATGGCCTTGTAGAGTTTAAATTCTCTGAAGATGCTGGACCTTTAGTTTTTGAGTTAAAACGAAACTACTACTCTTTCCATTTGGATGAGTTAGGAAATGTGAAATCAAAGTATTCTTTGATCTTGATGAAACTTTGGGAAGCATATCGCTTAGGAAATCGAGAATATACAACCATTAAGGGAAGTTTAGAGGAGTGGCAAGATTGGTTCTTGGGTGAAGAGAAGTCATGGCCTGCAGGTTTGTTTAAGAGGAATGCTCTCATGGTGGCATGCGAAGAATTAGAAATGAAATTCAACGCTGATATAGATTTAACAACTGTAAAAAAAGGACGAAAAGTTATCGGGTATGAGATGGTAATTAGGGATAGACGGATGCCAACCACTGCAGAGGTAATCATAGAAGCAGAGAAAGCATCACATCAGACAGATATCTATGATTTTTTGTAATTTGAACTTATATTAAGAGTTGGGGCTTGCGTATACAGCCCTTTTTCTTTGAGAAAGATAGAGATTAAAAAAGAGTTTATTAACTCGTTGGTGCTACTAGCTTTATAGCAATATTAAACTGAGGTGGTTAATTATTTTCTAGGTTGAGAAACGTCTTAGGTAAAAAATGCTGTTGTAACTCCTTGATATTGCTTGATTTATAACGAAATAGGAATGAGGTGGTTAATCGTTTTTTAGGTCGAGAAACATAGTGGTTCAAAAGAAGAACCGAAAACCCACGTCCCTGTAAGTGTGGAGTTGATTTTAAAACAATGTGACTTTATAGGGGTATTACCTCTACTTTCACTATGTTTTAGAATATGATTAAAATTTGAACTATAAATTGAACGTGCTGTAGCTGCTAAAAATGAGTTGATTTTTGAGAAGAAACCGTTTTCGGCTATCATAGTCCGATTTGGGCTATGATAGCTTTGAATGTAAAATGAGGCGTGATAAAATATATATAAGAAACAAAAAAAGGAGCGTACAATCAATGTCAAAATTAAAAAAAGATCAAAAAGAGTATATAGCAGCTATACATCATAATAGCTATTTGCTTAATTATCTTTACTTAGGCACTTTATCTAAAAATGAATTAAAAGTTGTTTTTGGAATATTAGAGATAATACATAATATATACTCACAAGAGAGTGTAACTATCTCATACTCAGATATTGCAGCTATATCAGAATATGCAACTGAACTTTACGAGAATAATACTAATAATCAATTTGAACGTTTTATAGAGAGTATTCAAACTAAACTTAGATTAGTCTCATATAAACAGTTTTTAGGACCCGAAGGTAAAAAACATATGGTCTATAATGATTATCCTATTTTTTTGCAGTTTGAAGTAAATCATAGTAGTCAAGAATTAACACTCTATATATCAGAAACAGTCTATCTATATGAAATAAAGAAAAACAATGGGAATATTATCGAAGAGGAAAAAAGAATTGCTGATTTATTTCGTAAAGAAGATTGGTCTGAAATACAAATATATGAAAAAGTGAAAGAAGGATACTTGACAAAAATAGAGAAGAGAAAATGATTTATGAACGCTAAAAGAAAACAAAGAAAAAGCAAAGAAAAAATAGAGAATATCCCAAAAGATGCGGTGGCTTATTATTTGCCAACCCCCAATAGCGAAAGGATATATTTTACAAGAGATACAATCTTACTCATGTATCATTTAATTCGCTTAAAGTATTTTTCAAGAGAAATGGTCCTAGATCAGTACTTCATTCTCACAGGTAAAGAATTAAATAACAGAACACTATATTCGTTCATAGGAAATAGAAATATGCCACTGAGTCATTTTGAAGATAACTACAGAATCGGCAAGACTAAATTTATGTATGTCACTAAAGGATTTGCTGAATGGTTGTTAGATATCATGCATGAGATTCCAGGCCTTATTGAATTGACAAAGGTAACAGAATTTAAAGGTTCGCATTATAGCCTCAAGATAAACAAAATGTCTGGCGGAAAAGATGGCATCAGAAAAATACATCTACATGATTATCATACAAGAAGATTAGCGCTGAAAATCGGAAGACTAATCGTTGAACAGTGCACAGATTTATCACCTAGAGAATTGAACGTCACTTACTTTTTCCCGTTTAATAGAAAACTTATATCACTTGTACCAGATGCAGTGATCTTCGTTCGAGGTCAGAGGTATTTTATTGAGTATGACAGGAATACAGAGCCTCACTTCAAGCTGCTCGGAAAGATATTGGGATATTTTGAAGAGAAGTATTATCGAGGAGATACAATCTTCTTTGTCTTTGATAATATTTCAGAGCCAAAAGACAACCGCCTGCATATGCGTATTATGAATTTTATTGATAATTTATATACCGTACCTTTTGGAGATAGTGGCTTTTCTTACTACGAGAAAACACAAGAGAGTAACGTGACCTTGTTTGCACTTCCAGAGGTCAATGCTCTATCTCAAATCTCAGAAGCTATCATGCACGATATAGTGATTGATGAACGTCAAGAAAACGAAAGATTATTAGAGAAGTGTATGACAGAACGTATCATGCCTTACGATATTGTTTCTGTTGAATTGGTAGAAGATAATGACAGTCCATTCTCTTTAATTTTGACTTACCTAGATGATTATTTTGATGAGGAAAAAATGCCACTTATAAAATTAAATTATGGTGACGTTAGCAACCATGACTATTTTGAAAAACTCTATGATAGATACAAGGACGAATACGAAAGAGTTGGCTTAGTATTCTCTTCAGAGATTACAAAACAATACTACAATATACCTCACAATGATTTTTTCATGTCACTCTATATCCGATAATGAAATTAAAAAAAGAGAGTACTATTTAAGTCTCTCTTTTTTATTTATTGAAAAATTGAATTAAAATAACAAAAGGGGGATAGAGGATCTTGTAATACATGAGAAAAAGGTACGAAAATCTACAAAAACTCTCATATATGAGAAAAAAGTACGTGGTTACATATTATTTTTGTCTTTGGACTAGTTCCAAAAGATCCTTGTGTGTCTGCTTTAGAATGAGAGCTGATAAAGGTTTATTAGCAACCGTGGAAATTCTATGGATCACGGATGCAATACCTTGTGAAGATAGTGGTTGTTTCTTGTAGTTCAAGAAGAGTGAGCCGATAGTAGCATCAGCACTATACCATTTTTTTCGTTCCTTAACGTAAGGATCGATATAAGGGATAAATTCCTTAATGATTGATTTTTGGACAAGCTCTCCTCTATGATTAACAACCGTCAAAGTTTTCTTTCGTAGGTCTATATCTCGATACGTAGCTTGTGCGAGTTGTTCAATATCAACTCCAGCTCCAGCAAGCAAGGCAACAATCGCTAAATCACGTTCCTTGTTTCGCTCCCAATTTCGTGCTTTTGTTTTGGTAAGGTATGTTACAAGATAATTGTCTATCATATCCAGATAGTCAAGGATTTCTTGAAGATTGTAACTTTCGATATAGTCTGTATTTTCCTTTGGTTTACCTTGTGAGGAAAGAGTAGCAGCACCATAAACAACCTCCCACTCGTTCATCACGTTACGATAGAAGTGAGGCGCTTGTTTATCGATTGTGAAAGATGCTACGGTGTAGTAGTTCCAGAAGGCACTCAAAATCTTAATGACTAGTTTCTTGCCATTTGGTTTGAGCCTTAGTGAGCCTACATAATCAACGACTGCATCAAGAGGGGTTTGCTCTAAGTCGTCCATAGTGATTTCGCTGATAGATTTCTTTAGATACTCATCTGCATAGAAGTCCAGAAACTTTCTCAACTCAACTAGCTTATAGTAGCTAGAGGTGTTCCTTTTATTCGTAGTGAAAAAGTAATCTAGGTATAAATGAATATCTGGAGAAAGAATGCTCTCCAATTCTTGATAATTCTGTTCTAATTTATTCATAAAATATTTTTATTTCCTCTTTTTAATAGTAATAGTAGGACGGTTTTTTAGTCCATAAATCGTATAGGTATAGGCTTTTATTTTTAAAAGTAGCAGAAAAGGGGGGAAAGGTAGCAGAAATGTAGGTTTTTTTGATTTAAAAGTAGCAGCATAGCTACCAAAAACATGAAAAGTTCGGAATATATGAGAAAAAGTGCATGAATTTGGCTGCATTTTACTTTTCTCTTTGAATTAGATCCAAAAAATCCTTGTTTTTCTCAAGTAGAATGCACGAATGAGTCTGTTTTAAAATGGCTGCGGATAAAGATTTTTCAAAAATGCGCTCTATCCTACTTATTACTCCTGATATTTTTGGAGCAGTTAGTGGTCTTCTTTTGAAGTCGAGAAATAGAGAATCACTAGCATTAGTAGATGCTATTTTCTCTCTTTCTTTGATGTACGGTGAGATATAGTGGATAAATTCACTTAAAATAGGTTTCTTAATTCGTTCACCTTTAGGAGATGTAACTATTAGCGTCTGTTTGTGTAAGTCAATATCTCTATAAGTAGTTTGCGCTAATTGTTCAAGATCAACTCCAGTTCCAGCAAGTAAAGCGATGATTGCTAAATCCCTGTCTTTATTTTTCAGCAATTTAGATGATCCTGCTTCTTCATCAAGATCAAGGAAGAAGTCATAGGGACTCGTAGGTTTCTCATTCTTATCAATTTCATCAAAAAAGTATAGCATATGTGGCAAATCATAATGAACTACTCGTACTGTGTTCCCTGCTCCTCTTTTTGATGTAAAAAGAGAAAGTATGCCATACTCATTGATCCATTCGTCCATAACATTGCGGTAGAAGTGTGGGGCTTTTCTATCACCTGAGAAGGATACAACAGTGTAGTAGTTCCAGAATGAGTTTAAGACACTAATAAATCGTTTTTTACCGTCTGGTTTTAGCTCTAAAGAGTTGACATAATCTGCAACAACTTCTACAGGTGTTTGCTCTAAATCATCCATGGTTAATTCATTGGTGGACTTTTTTAGATGGTTACCTGCGTAGAAATCGAGGAATTTTTTCAAACTATTTAATTTGCGATAGCTATACAAGTCCCTTTTATTTGTAGTAAAAAAATAGTCTATATATAATCGAACGGCAGGAGACCAAAAACCCTCTAATTCGTCATATTTTTTCTCTAATTTTGTCATGATTTCACCTTGTAATTTTATCTATTACTAGAGTAACAGAAAATCATGGGTAAATCAAAGTATGATAGGGAAAACTTGATTCGAGCCATCGAGAAGCCGAGTTTCTAGTTTAATAGGCTACAAATTTTACAGATAAAAAAGCATCTCGTTTACACGAAATGCTCTTTTCTAGTTGTTGATTATAATTAGCTTGTTTTTTTTGCATAGAACACTTGCAAGCGCCCTGTATTTTCGACATAGTTCCCAACACCATTGTATTTTTCTTGAGCTTCCTTGTTTATCATTTGAAAAGTATTCAATTCATCCAAGCTGATTTCTCTGATATTTTTAAGTTTCAGCCAGTGATAATCTTGATCGTCTGCAAATAGGCTTGGAGCATAAATAGCAGCATCCAAAGGAGCTGATTTTTTATTAAAAAATTGGTAAAGTACCAAATCAGCAATATAAGTAAATTCTTTACTCACAAGCAATATTTTACTTACTTTTGTAAGTTTTTTAGGATCCATTCTGTTACTTGTGCTGAAGTATACAGAACCTACTTCGTTAGCTTTCTCTAAGTGAGCATCCAGCACCTCTTTTGCCGAGCAAATATCAATCCCTACGACAGGGAGAGCAACGCTATACGTAACCGACATAAATTTGACCTCCGGTAAATTAATATTTTTTTCAGATATACTAGCAATATAAATTGTGCTAGTTACAGTCTAGTTAATAACTAGATATATACATTCTAGCATACAGTTAGATAAAAGTCAAGTGATTATGCTTCAAGCCATAATAAAAAATAACCCCTACCGCCGTAGGGGTTATTTTTTTATTAAAAGATTAAAAGAAAATAATAGTGGGGTGACCTTCCCACATCTCTTTAAGACCACGAGGGCGTGACGGCTGCCTGTTCCGTCCTTATTATTTTCCTTTTTCTCACTTACTTAAAGTATATCACAGAGATATAAAAAATACAAAAAAAAGTTACTTTTTCGTCCTTTTTATCAAGAAAATCTACATTTTCCGCATTCTTTTGGCGTCCAGATAATTCTTGAGTTTATTGTCCGTTAATGGGTACATGGTGCGAACACTTCCATTTTTAGGGTCAAGACGAACAGCAACTAGAGTATTCTCTTCGAGCAATTTTACAAATTGTAAAGATTTTCCGTCAGGGTGTAACCCTACATAATCTGGGGTTGTTAAAATATCTGGAATTTGACTGTACGTTTTTTCAAAATCGGCGAACTCGTCCCCGTGTCGTTTCAGCATATGCTTTTTACGATTTTTCGCCAAAATAATTGGGTCATTTTCATTATATGAGAGACCAAACTCAGTAATGATTTCTTGGGAGAATTTCCCTACTTCCGTGACTTTCTGCATGTTTATATTATATCATGAAACATGCAGAAAATTGGTGAAGTAGACTATTTTATTTCATTATTTGCCCATCTTTCCACGTCTCTTAAGAACCATTCAATAATTTGATTTTTGTCTGTATTGTACACGTCGTCACGGGAATCAAACTTATAAACTAACGGAGATTTTTGTCTAAATCGATAAGATATAATATCTAACATTTGTTTTGTTTCAGCTGGAGCTTCTATATATCTATAATCAACTTGTTGAATATGCCAGAGGTCTAAAAACATTGAGTAGTATTGTTTTAGAACTTGGTCAAATCCTTCTACAAGAGACAATGCGCTCGCATAGTATATAGTATCTTTCTTTTTTTGTTCTTGATACAAGTTCGATTCCTTGAACTTATTCACTTGTAAGTACATAAGTTCCTCGTACATTAAGCGTTTATTATTTGATTTTGATTCATCTTGCTTTCTTAGTACAAACCTATTAAAATCATCTGATAAGATTAAATCACGAAATTGATAGTAATTTAATATAGTTCGATGGCCTCTTTTTGTTGGAGCATATTTTTTAATTATAGCATTCAGCTGATTACGATTATTAGTGGAATCTACTGACATGCTTATTCCAAAAACATCATCAAGGAATTCTCTTAAATCTCTAGATGTGATTTTTAAAGTGCTTGTAAATACTTTTTCTAGTTCAGAGGGTCTAAAAAACATCTCCCAATTTTCTCTGTTTACATCATTATGTAGTTTTTCGAGACTTTTCCAATCTAATGGTCGTATGAAGTCTATCCCCCGTAGCTTGTCTAAATTAAAAGTAATTTCCATATAAAACTCCTAAAAAAGTTAGTTTGCTAATTATTTGTAAAAAAATGATATAACAAAAACTCGATAATATCAACGTTTTAAGACGTTTTGGGTTAAATGGATAAATTAAAAAATAGTTAGTTTTTTAATTCGTGGTTTCGTATAATATAAGCATAAAAGAAGAAAGGCAGGCTGAACAGCCTGATAGGTCGTATTTATGACAACAAAAGAACAACTACTTAAAGAGGTAGAGGAATTAAAAGTCTCCATATTTGCAGATTGCGGTCAGACAAGTTGGCGTTATCATGTTCAGAAAACTTGGACAAAAAAAGAAACAGAAAAAGCACTTGAAGAGATTGGACAAGGTGCGACTACAATTGATTTAGCTCCAGATGGTCTAAAAGAAATTTGGAGAAATGACTTTACTGACAAAAAGTATTCACGTGATTATTGGGTTATTAAAAACTACACATCTGACCAGCTTGAAGAGTATGTAATCCTTTTAAAAGAGTTACAATCACGAGTTCTGCCATATTTTGACAAATAGACAACTTTCCGAAAAATTGGTCTTTTTCGGAAAGTTGCTTTCTTTTAGGAAAGCATCTAAAAAACGCCCAAATCTTTTGCGCCTCTAGGGGTTTCTACTGATGTGTTGTATGCAAAAAAGTCTGAAAAGCTCTCAGGATCGTTGTCTTAGCACCAAAAATACGTGAAATTTGCATAATTAAAATAAATTTCAGGGGGAGTTATACAAAAAAACGACGATTTAAATCGTTGTTTTACTGATATAAATATGTAATCTTTTTTTGAAAATACGTCTATTTATTTTTTATTGTAAAGTAGACATAACCGAATGAACATAGGTTGTAGAAAGCAAATGAAAAAACTGCAAGGATGATAGATCCTGTATCTAAATAACCTCTTTCAAGACCGTTTTTCAACAACAACAAGCCTGTAGTTTCGACAACGATCAAACAACGATCAAAAATAA
>NZ_RJNW01000011.1:0-13422 GCF_003942765.1 Streptococcus mitis | reverse complement strand
ACGAAGATAGTTGGCTTTGACTGGTGTCGTCAATTCACCCTCGATGTAACGATTTCCTGGCATCTTAGAATCATGTGTCCAACCATCTGTCAATGAATCATCGTGTGTACTATTGGCTACACCATCTCCCACTGTCACAACATCTGTCCAAGTTTTACCGTCTTGGCTGACTTGGATTTTACCATCACGAAGATAGTTTTGAGTTCCGTCTTGGATGTAGGCTCTGATCTTCTTGATAGTGCGTTCGCTGCCAAGTTTTAAGGTTACATGGCCATCTTTATGGGCATAGTCTGAAAACTCAACGAAGTTGTTGTACACACCATCAAACAATTGATCGAGGTTATTAATCTTACGAACATCATTGCTTCCATATGTTGGATGAATGCCCATAGTTGTAGATTCTAGTTTGGTTGGTTGCACTTCTTTAGTCGTTACAAGGAGAGAAGTTGATGGAACAGCCTGTTCTTGGTCTGTTTTATTCACAAGACGAACATAACGTACCAAGTGGGTTGCGACAGATCTGTCTGTCAACTGGCTAGCTGGTGTCCATTCTTGCGCATTTACAGAATACTCTAGACTGAGTGCTGAGTTGGTTTGACCTTGGAGCTGGATACTATTAACTTGATGGATTCGGTCAAGTTTCATGCCTAGATAGCTATTTGCAGGAAGTTTAGTTCCAGCTGGAATTTGAAGTTCATAACGACCAAGGCTATCCACTACTGGTGTTTCCTTCAAGGCATCCACGTTGGTATCTGTTAAGTCAAGATTTGGACTATCTACATCCACTCTAAATTCCGCAATTCTCCACCATTTACTTAAGGTTTCTGTATTACGAATGCGAACAAAACGAGTTGTAAATTCTTGCACGATATCAGAAGTTCGTTGCCCTGTTAAATTTTGAAGTGTAGTCCAATTTGTACCATCCGCAGAATATTCGACGACTCCAGATGCTAGTTTATCCCGTTCCCCTTGCATCAGATGAACTCGTTTTACTTTATGCAATCCACCTAAGTCCATTTGTACCCAAGCTTGTTCTGGTGTGACATTGGTCTGATCAACATGTGCCATCATAGATTCCGTGTTTTCTTGACCATCTTGCATCTGAACAACGCTTGTTCCATATTTATAAATCAGATTTGAACTTAAGCTAATAGTGCCCCTAACCTTCTTACTACCCAACTCTAGGGGTCTATTTACAGCAATTTCACGCATGGCGAGCCAAGCATTATCCTTCTTAGCTGTTGCTATCATACGAACAGCTTGAGCTGTGATATCTAGGCCATTAAATTCCAGAATGCGTTCCCGACCAGTATATGCAGGGTTCGTTAGGGCTACCCATTCTCCTTTTTCATTTTGATATTCCACAACTGCATTACTAAAGGTATAGTTATCAGCTGTATTAATACCCGTAGCGAAACCTAATTTGTGTATTTTAATTGCCTTATTAAAGCGCAAGCCTACATAATCACCTCTTTCAATCACAATTGTTGTTTTGGCAATCACATGTGTATCAAAGTCACCATCTGTGACTTCTTTCAATCCGCCTTCTATTCCAGCACGATTCGTAATAAATGTTGTCACAAATTTATCTGGATTCAACATTGATTGGATATGCAAGGCTAAGTATTCTTTGAGATTATTGATAAATGGTCGAATATGTTGGACACCAAATTCTGCGTATTCATAATGGTCAACGTAAAAGAAGGCATGTTTAACTGACTGATCATAATGTTTGACTCCTGCCTGATAATACTCCCATACCTTGGCATCATTTTTTTCAGTAAGTCCTTCCGTAGCTGTTAAGAAAGCTTCAAGCGCGTTCATTTGATCCACTGTATTATCTAACCAATAGTGAATTTGTTCAATTAATTTCTGATCGCCTTTTTCTTTAAGTAGAAGAGCATTGGCTTTCAAACCAGCAAAAATTTCCCTCAACTCTTTTCTTTCAGAATCCAGATTTTGACCAGATTTGAGTTTGTTATAAAATTCTATCAATTTTGGAGCCAATTCTACAGACTCTTCTAATTTAGTGACATGTGGAGGTCTATTTTGATTACGCATATGTTTTCCGAGTTCTCTAAACGCCTTTGAAACATTGCTTTCTTCGAAACGATCATTGACTACAAAGTTAAAGGCCATATCGTTGATCTGTTCTGCTTCTTCTGCACTTTGCCATTGCTTCCATCCATACTGAGCCATATCAAAAAGTGCTACTTTAGAAGCTTCAGATTGTTGCATTGGATTTAACATAATTCCTTGTGCAAGTGATAAATCAACATTTGGATGTAAGAATTTTTCACCACCACCAAGAATTAGGTGGGGCTTTGTATTGTCATTACATGGCCAGTTAATCCAAAACTGAATTGGACGGTAAGTTTTACCGCCTTCCGTTAAATTTTTCTTTAAGTTCGTTAAGAATATTTGGTCAACAGCACCCCAAACCTTTCCACCAGTAAGTGTTAAATGGACATTTTCAGGAAGATGTTCATTCAAGGTCCGGAGTTCAGCTTCAGTTCCTTGCCCCATGTACCAGGCAGGAACAAAAATCATATCTTTACGAAGACCACTGTATGTTGTTTGTTTTTCAGTCAACCAATTTGTTATATCCTTCATCAAGCGAACATAACTATGATAACCACCAACTGGGCTTGGTGCATCGTCTGCAAGCACACCAAATTCTCGTACTCCTACGTCCAATAACTGAGTAAATTTAGCCTTGATGGTTGCAAGATCAGCCTGGTAATGCGCTTCATTACCAAAGCGGATACGTTTATTCATAAATGGATGAATGGTCCAAACATAACGCGTTTTCGTCTCATTACCGACACGAGCGAGTTCTCGGATTTCAGCTAGTTTTTCTTCTGGGTAAAGTTCACGCCATTTCTTGTTGTGGTATGGATCATCTTTTGGTGCGAAATAGTATTGAGTTAACTTCAATTCACTTCCATAACGCATCAATTCTTTACGATTTTCATTAGACCATGGATTTCCATAGTAACCTTCGATGAAACCACGGTTCTTGATTTCAGCGAAATCTTCCACTGTCACATTGCGAAGGACTGGCACTTGACTTTCCTTGAGCATATGTTTCAAAGTTGTCAAACCATAAAAGACTGCATCTGTGTCTTTTCCGACGATGGAAATAGAGTTGTCCTTGACGGTCAAGGCATAGGCGTCAATCTTGTCAAAGAGGCCTGCGGAAATCTTGGACAAGTTTTGTTCTGCTTGTGAGCCTCGTCCATGCACCCCAAGAAAGATGTTGGTTGCACCTGTAACTGCAGATTTACTAGTAGTATAGGATACTTGATTATCCTGCAAGACACTCTTCAAGCGATTTCGAGTATAGAGATCGAGTTGATCGCCCATAACCAGATTGACTTGCTTATGAAGGGCTGTGACTCCTTCTCCATAAGTCACTTTTTGTGGCGTTGGGAAGACCTTGTACTCTTTATTGAGATAGTCTGCGCTCTTGCTGGCAGCTGCAATACTATCTTCGCTAGCTGGTTTACTTGCAGTGAATTGATCTGCCAATTCAACTGTTCCATCACCTGTTTGCTCGACTTTTGGAGTTTCAGGTGTAGTTGGTTGACTAGGTTTAGAGATTTCTTTATCATTTTGTCCTCCACTCATAGCTTCAGACGGCTTTGTTTCATTCTCTGGAATTCCAGGTGCTTCAGCTGGTTTAAGATTATTTGTCGAATCGGTAGAGCCAATCGCTCCTGTAGTTTCTCCATTTCCAACTGTCGAGCTAGCTTCCTTCCCAGGATTTTCTTCTGCTTTCTTCAAAACTGCTGCAAGTTCATCAGGTAACTTTTCCAATGGCTGAGCTTGAGTTATAGTTCCCTCTTTATCTCCTACACTACCTGTTTCTGCTGCCTCTACTAGATTGACACCAAAGAGACTGGCACCAATCATAACAGAAGCTACTCCAATAGCGAATTTACGAATACTGTAATGACAACGTTTATTGAAAAAATTTTTATCCATCTTTATCTTATCTCCTTTCGTCCAAACACGAAAGTAAACGATTCCATTTTCACTAGTAAAGACGGAGAGGCCTAATTGGTCCTCTCCATCTATTCGACTCATTTATCGATTCATTTTTTATCTTCTACCAATCTATACAAATAGAATGGTATTAGGCGCATAGACTAATCCTCTTTGCGTTTTGCAGTTAATAAAGCTGCTGACAAGGCCAAGGTAACACCTGCCAAGAAAATAGCTGTTTCTGACTGTTTTTCACCAGTTTCTGGCAATCTCTTGTCTTCCTTGGCAACTTGAACTGGTGTTTCTGGAGTCTGAGCTTTTTCTAACGAACTCAGTTTAAACTCTGGTTTTTCTACTGTCGGTGCTGGTTGATTCCCTACTGTAGCTAGAATACCACGGTACTCTGGAAGTTTATGTTCTAGAGCCATTACAGCATTAACGCCACCCTTAAATTCAGGTTTCTCAACACTTGGTACTACTTGATCTCCTACTGTAGCTAGAATTCCTGTGTATTCTGGAGCTTCGTTTACTGCTGCTTCTACAAAGTTAGCACCACCTTTGAATTCTGGAACTTCGTTTACTGCCGCTTCTACAAAGTTAGCACCGCCTTTGAACTCTGGAACTTCGTTCACTGCTGCTTCTACAAAGTTAGCACCGCCTTTGAATCCTGGAACTTCGTTTACTGGCGCAGGTTCCTCACCCTTACTATTTGAAATAGATGGTTTTACTCCTACTTCAATAATACGATCTTGAGCTTTTCTTTGTTCAGAATGAACAAGAGTTCTAGTAGTTCCCAAAACTTGAATATAGTCAACTTTTTCTCCATCTTGTCCTTCAGAAACTACACGACGTTGACCTTGAGCAAGCTCAGGGGTTTCACGAATAACTTCTTTAAACGGAAGTGGAGTCTTTTCAATTTCCAAGCTTGGAACTTCTGCTACTAAGTTCTTAACTCCTTCTGTCGGTGTTGTTTGTAAGGTAGACTTAAAGTGTAAACGATATTCTTTCACCAGATTTCCATCTTTTGAAACAAGACGAACCAGTGTTGGAAGATTTGTATTTCCATGATCCACTATTGTGACTACTCCATGTCCACTAGTTGTCGCAGTGACTTTTGGTTTAGTTCCCATTGTTGTTAGGGTGTACTCTGTCACATTTGGATCAAAGTTTTCCAATGCTTTTCCATCGATTGAAATAGTCGCTGATGGTGTTTCGACTTCTGCTCCCTTTCCTTCAGAGTAGGCTGTAAATTCGACTACTGCTAGCCCGTTAGTAGTCGACTTACGAGTCATTCGAGCACGAATAGCTATCGCTTGAATCGGATCAAAGTTAAACTCGATTGGTTTCCCAGCTACTAATTCTCCAGAAGCTTTGTAAGGAATTGGAGCCCAATTTTCTGCCTTGTTGAATGGATGGTCAGCATTTTCTTCATAACGAGAAATCGTACTTGGTTCTGTAAAGGCAGGGCCAATATATCTTTCTAAAACCATTTTCTCTGGAGCATCTGTTCCACTGTCTTTAAAGAACTGCATGGCAACTTTTCCAATAGCTTGTGAGGTAATGTTACCGTTCTTCTTAAACAATATTCCCACAGAAGTTTCTTGATTTTTTGGTGTACGAGACCAGTTTGTCCAACGTCCATCCTCATTAAATTTTCCATCATTGATATAGAAAATTCTATCATGTGAAGCTGCTTGTGTATCGTTCGTTGTCGAAGCAAAGGCTTTAGAATCCGTTTCATTGTTGCTTGGATTTTCTGAAATGACTTGATTTCCTTTAGAAACAACTGTCACCTGCATTTTAGTGGTTAGATTTGTACCAATGACATGACCAGTAATTTCAAATGTTCCCTCATGCTCTGTCGCATGTTCAGGAATAGCATCCCATTTCACTGCCAGTTTATCTGTAGTCCAAGTAGTTGAAGTTGGGTAATAAACAGTGACTTCTGAAGGAAGTTGAAGATTGTCTCCAACGTTCAAGGTTTTAGCACTATTTTCTGCAGCAAGAGGTTGACTAGTTTCTCTCTCATCATTGCGGAAGATTCGATATTCTTTCAATACCGTACCATCTTCTGCTTTTAAGATGAGACGTGTCGCACCTTTTGGACTTGTTGCTGGAACAAGAGTAACCAAACCATTGTTGCTAGCTGTTGCAGTAATTTCCTTGCTAGATTGAGGAATATAATAATCTGTTTTCGATGGATTAAAGTGTTCAAGCTCCTTGCCATCTACTTTGATAGAAATATCTGAACTTGTTTCACTTAAGACCTTGTTTCCAAGGACAGTTAGCTCTGTCAGACCAACTCCCGCAGTACCTTCAGCCTTTTTCATTCGAAGACGAACAGCATAGGTTTCTACCTTGTCAAAGGTAAAGTGATTGGTTTGAGTTGCAGATAGCTGGCTTGGAGCATGTAAGTTTTCAACTGCCTTCCAGTTGGCTGGATTATTAAATGGATGATTAGTATCACGCTGAGCATTGCTGACATCACTTGGTAAATCTGGAATTTCTTTACCTACATAATATTCAACTACATATTCTTTTGGAAGACCAATTGCTCCATCAGTATAGAAATCAACCGACAAATTGTTAACAAAACGTTTCGTCAAGTCTCCTGAATTACCAAATAAGATAGAAGCCCAGTCATTATCAGTATTTGTTCTCCAAGTAGTCCATCTATTTTTAGCATCTGTTGGCGTTCTTGACACAGTTAGGTCGTTCAAGGTATTAGCTGAATCATCTCCTCCTGTATTGGATACAATGGCAGCTGGCAATTGTGACCCTGTCCATTGTTTCGAGATATTATTTCCAGCAACAACTTGACTAGACACTCGAACATGAGCTTTAGTTGTAAGATTGCTACCTACTAAACGACCATTGATTTCATAGATCCCTTCAGTTTGACTAAAGTTGGCTGGAACCTGTTCCCAAACCACATCTTTGTAGATAGTTGTTCCATTAGAATGGTAAGCACGAACATTAGCTGGCAATTGAACTGTCTCACCCTTAGGTACTGTGAGGCTGACTTCCTCTGCAACTTGTAAGCCTTCAACTGTCACCGTTGCTTGAGCTTCAATGTCTGTGCCTTCTACATGTCCTTTAAGGGTAAAGTTATGATAGCGACCCAATTCTTTTTCATCTACCTTGTCCCAAGTTACAGATACTTTGCGTGGCAAGCCCTTATCAAATTCTGCTCCAACTTCTTTAGGTAGATTCGGTTGCTGATTAATGTCTGTAGAAACAGACACAGGATGAAGTTTCACAATCTTCTTGCTGACTTTATTTTCTTTAATCACCACTTCAGTGGTTACAGATTCTGTTTTCTCTGTTTGATTATCGATTCGAGGTGTCAATGTCACGCGTCCTTTGCTATAAAGAAGGAGGTTTTGTCCATTCACCTCAAGATGCCCACCATCAGAAGGTTTAACTTCTAAGTGAATATCTGAAGCTGAAAATTCTGTTTGAGAACCATCCTCATAACTACCAATGACACGATAAGTTAAAACCTGATCTTCAGTAGCAGTTTCTTTTCCTTCCACAACTACTTCCAAACGTTTCAAGGCAGGAGCTTCCTTAACAAACTGAATTAGGTAAGTTTGAACCAAGTCACCCTTTTGATCACTCAAGAAGACAGAAGCCTGATAACCATTATCAGCAGAAGCTTGCTGAACAGTTACTTGATAACCAGTAGTCTGAGCCCCAACACTTGGAATTGTTCCAGTGTAAGGAAGGGATACACGGTAATAAGTCTTGCCAGACTCGAAGTTCTCAAGAGCTTTATCCCCAACAGTAAGTCCTGTAATGCTACTTGTTGTTTCCTTACTGCTTGCGATAAAGGTTGCCATAACTTCATGGCCATCATCTACTAATTTACCAGTAGCTTCCGTACGTCCCCCTTCCTTGGTCAAAGCAGCAGGATCTTTCAAGGTCCAAGAAACAACATCTGTATCGATCAAACTACCATCTGTCAGAACAGCTGTGACTGTTTTATCCAAATCTGCTGCAGTTGTACCAACCGGTACTGTAGCAACTTTTGGTAACCATCTATCTAAGGCAATCACTTTTACAAGTGCCTCAGCTCTGGTTTCTAAACCTTCTACACGTCCAGATACTTTTTTCTCACCTGCGCTTGTAAGCAAATCAGCTGGCACATCCCACGTTACAGTCTTTTCCTCAACACTACCATCGCTATAAATAGCTGTTACTGTTTGAGGCAATTCAGGATTTGTGCTAACATCAGTTGTTGCTTTTACAGGAGCAAAGGCTACAAAGTGACGATTTTCTTTCTTACCAGACACAGTTGCGACCGTTGCGCTATCAGAAGTTAAACCAGCAGAATCTGCATAAAGAGTAAATTTACCTTCTTTTTCTGTTGATTTTACAATGACAACTCCTTTACCATTGAAAGCACGTCTTTGCCATGTTCCATCCGCTTGAGCTTTGTAGCGCTCACGGCTAGCTTGTTCTCCATTATCCACACCAACAATTTGTCCCTGACCATGAAGATTGAAATGAACAAGATTATTCGCTGTCGGAACCACATTCCCATCGCCATCAACAATTTCGTAATGGATGTAGGATAGGTCTTTCCCATCTGCAGTGATAACATGCTCTTCTTTAGTCAGACGAACTCTTGCTGGTTCACCTGCAGTTGTCACACTATCACGCGCAATTTCGTTACCATTTTCATCTCGAGCAATCGCAGTCAGTGTGCCTGGTTGATATTTTACAAGCCACTCAAGATACAATTCACTTGGTTTAGCCCCCTCATGATATGGACGTCCATCTTCTGTCCTTTTCTTAGTAAATTCCTTTTTACCAAGCGACTCACCATTTAAGAACAATTCGACACTTGCAGCATTTGAGAAGGTACGAACTGGAACCTTTCCATCGACCAGCATCTTGCGATCCTTAAGAGTCTCTTCAGTCCAGTTCCAATGCGGTAAAATTCGGACAGTTGGCTTTTCTTTAGCACTATACCATTCACTACGGTAAAGGTAAAAATCATTCTTCGGTAAACCAGCCGTATCAATGATACCAAAGTAAGAACTCTTCACAGGTGTATTATCTTGGTTATGCCATGGAGTTGGTTCCCCAATATAATCAATACCTGTCCAGATAAATTGTCCAGCATAGCCAGCACGATCACGGTCAAAAGTCCATGACTCAGTAGCTGTTCTTCCCCACCCAACACGGTCATTACCATAATCAGATTGTTCATAGTGACGATTTGGACGGTTATCGTGTCCAAGGATTTGAGCAGGATTGTAATAAGAATCACGCGTTCTAGTAGCTGAAGAGGTTTCAGAACCATAAATAAGCCAGTCTGGATGCGCTCTACGAACCGCATCATAAAAACGTTCACCATAGTTCATACCGACAGCATCCATGATTTCTGCAACTTTTAAGAAATCACCTGTTGCTGCACGACTAAATTTATTCTCACCCATGGTGACATAACGTTCAGTATCAATTGCCTTGATAATAGCCTTCAGACGTTTAGCTGTCTCGATAGAACGAGGACTACCATTTGCCTCTTCTACCTCATTTCCAAGAGACCACATGACGATAGACGGATTGTTCTTATCACGTTCTACCATTGTTCTAAGATCAAAATCAGACCACTTCTCACCCTTCTTAGCTTCAGGATGAGTTGCATCTTGATCAAAGAACCGTCCATAGTCGTAAGTCTTCTTGCCACCATACCAAGTATCAAAAGCTTCCTCTTGAACCAAAAGACCTAAACTAGCTGCAGCATCAAGCAACTGAGGACTAGCTGGATTGTGGGTTGTTCGAATAGAGTTAACCCCCATATCTTTCAGGAGTTTTAATTTCCGATAAGTAGCCTTATAATTCTCTTCTGCACCCAAGGCTCCATTGTCATGGTGAATACTTACTCCGTGGAATTTCATGCGTTCACCATTCAGAGAGAAACCATCCTTAGCAGTCCAATTAAAATAACGGTAACCAAATGTATCTTCTGTTACATCAACTAGTTGACCTTCTTTATAAACCTTTGTTTTCAAAACATACAGTTGAGGATGATAACTTTTTGTCGTCCAAAGAGTTGGTTTATTAACTAGGATTGTTTGTCTGAAATCTGCAGTTTCATTTTCTGCTAAATTCTTCGTTTCAGAGCGCACTAATTCTGAAACAACCTTACCTTCCTTAGTAAAAATTTGTTGTTCCACAAAGACTTTAGCAGCCTTCTTATCCGTATTTTTAATCTTACTTTGAACCTGTGTTTCAACATTCCCTTCTTTTTGCTCAGCAAGTTTTGGAGTAGTGATATGATTACCATTTTCGGCAACATGGACTTTATCACGATAACTAAGGGTTACATCACGATAAATCCCACTTCCTGAATACCAACGACTACTTGGTTGCTTATTGATCACTTGAACAGTAATTGAATTTTCACTACCATCCTTGTTTAAAAACTTAGTGATATCATAAGAAAAATGATTATATCCACTTGGATAATGACCAACAAATTGACCATTTACATAGACCTTTGAATCCATGTAAACCCCATCAAAATTGATACGAACATCCTTATTCTTGTCTGCTTCATTTAATGTGAAAGTCTTACGATACCATGCTGTTCCACCATTTAACTGGCCACCTTCATTACGCGCGGGAGACTTGTGATCGAAGTCAAAATAAATACTCCAATCATGAGGAAGATTCAGTTTAGACCAATCATGAACATCCACATCTTTTTTTGAAAAATCTCCTTGGGCATTTAGTTTAAAATACCAATCTTTATTAAAATCTTGTTTTCGATCCGATAATAGTTGTTTTTCCTTTTCAACTTCAGCTTTGTTTGACTCTCCAGATAGTGCTTGCGATTTTTCAGAAGAAGGTTTGATCTCTGTGTCTGCTTTCACTTGGTCCTTTTCAGAATTTTTTTTAGAATCCTCTTTCAGTTCTGTTCCAGATGTTGATGCAGATTCAACAGGCTTTGGATTTGCCTCTTCAGATTTCTGTTTGTCCTCAGCCTTGGTTCCTTCTTCTACTTTATTTGGAGTTTCCACTTTAGGGCTAGCTAATTCATGACTACCCTCATTAGCAGGTTTAGTAGGTTCTGTATCCTTAGTAACTTTTCCTCCTTCCGATTCAGCTTTTGGTTTTACAAACTCACGCCCACCATTCTCATCAGCCTTTGCGATAGCAGCTGCCACATCATCGGGAAGCTTATCTAAAGGCTGAGCTTGATGAACAGTTGTTTCTCCTGTTTGAGTATTGGATGAAGCCACTTCCTCAGCTTGTACAGCTGAAATGCCAAATATACTAGCCCCAATCATTACAGATGCCGCACCTATTGCAAATTTACGAATGCTATAATGACAACGTTTATCAAAAAGTCTTTTGTTCATTAAAATCCTCATTTCTTTTTCTTGATACAAAGTAAGCGCTTACTTTATTTTGAAAAACGACCTCCTTCTGAATACACAAACACGTACCAAGTTCGATAATATATTTTATATATTAAATATATCAAAACACACCTAAAATTGCAATCATTTTCCATCAATTTAACCTAACAAAATGGTATGCAAGATAAGTTCATTCAAAAGAAATAAGTGCAATGAAAGTAGCTTTCTATTCTAGACTCTTTCCAATACAAATTTCATTCTATTAATAGCATTTTCATACTTCAAATTTATAGTTTATGGACTCATATCATTTTAGACTGCATTATATAAAAAGAAGGTAAAACATTATTCTACCTTCTTTTTTCCTATTTTCTATCCAATGTCCGAAGTGCTGCTTGATAAGTTTGCTCCATCAGCATGGTAATGGTCATAGGACCTACACCTCCAGGAACTGGTGTGATGTGGCTAGCAAGTGGGGCAACTGCCTCATAATCAACATCACCACATAGCTTCCCATTTTCATCGCGATTCATCCCAACATCAATGACAACTGCTCCAGGTTTAACAAAGTCAGCAGTCACAAACTTGGCACGACCGATTGCTACCACCAGAATATCTGCTTTAGCAGCCACCTTGGCAAGATTATGAGTCCGTGAGTGAGTCAAAGTCACTGTAGCATTCTTTGCCAAAAGAAGCTGGGCCATGGGTTTTCCGACGATATTGGAACGACCGATGACGACCGCATTTTTACCTTCCAAGTCAATCCCATATTCATGGAACATTTCCATAATCCCTGCAGGTGTCGAAGGAATCATGACTGGATGACCTGACCAAAGACGCCCCATGTTTAGCGGATGAAAACCATCGACATCCTTTTCTGGGTCAATGGCTAATAAAACCGCCTCTTCATCAATATGTTTTGGCAATGGTAACTGGACCAATATCCCGTGCCATTCTGAATCTTGATTGTATTTGGCAATCAAGTTTAACAATTCCTCTTGGGTAATGGTTTCTGGAACTCGGACTACTTCACTACGAAAACCAGCTGCAAGGGCAGAACGTTCCTTATTTCGAACGTAGACTTGGCTGGCAGGGTTGTCCCCAACCAAAATCACCACCAAACCAGGTACTAAACCTGTCTCCTCCTTTAATCTTGCAGTCTTTTCAGCCAGCTGTCCTTGTAACTTAGCTGCTAGAGCCTTCCCATCAATAATCTGTGTCATATCACTTCTCTTTTCTTTCAAATATCTTCCATTATACCAAAAACTGTTAGTCCCCTCTAACACTTCTTTCCTAGGCAATCCTATAGTTTCAAACTATAAGAAAAAGGAGCGGATATTCCATCCAACTCCTTATTCTTATTAGAAAATCTAATTAGATTTAATCTTCTTTTTTCTTACGAGCAAGAAGTCCAAACCCTCCTAGTGCTCCAAGAAGTCCGAGCGATGCTAGACTAGCGTTAGCTTCTGTACCTGTGTTAGGCAACTCTTTTTGACCTTCAACATATTTAGGTGTTTCTTGTTTAGAAGGTTGAGAAGGTTGAGAAGGTTGAGCTGGTTTAGCAGGTTTTTCTACTTCCCTTGGATTTGGAACGTAGTTAATTACTGTATCTTGACTTGGATCTGTTGGGATGTTTGGTACTACATATCCTTTTGATGGATCTTTCGGATCAACTGGTTTAAGTGGGTTGCCATCTTTATCTTCTGGAGTGAATCCTGGAACGTATGGTAACACTTCTGTTGGTTGTCCTGGTTTTGTTGGATCTTGTGGGTCATTTGGATACTTGATTGGAGTTGTTGGTTGACCTGGGATGTTTGGAATCCATGATCCGATTGGTTTGTACACGTATGTTACTGTTGAACCGTCTTTTCCAATCTTACCTTTTGCTTCTCCTTCAACACGAACAAGTAGGTGTCCTGGAACAACTTTTCCAGTTGTTGTATACTCATCTCCTACTTTTCCTTCTGTTGTTTCTGAAGGGATTAAGTCTTTGCCTTTTTCATCTACATATTTAACTACCAAGTTTGCTTTGTTTGCTACGTAGTTAATTACTGTATCT
>NZ_RJNW01000010.1:0-15370 GCF_003942765.1 Streptococcus mitis | reverse complement strand
GTTTGGAATCCATGATCCGATTGGTTTGTACACGTATGTTACTGTTGAACCGTCTTTTCCAATCTTACCTTTTGCTTCTCCTTCAACACGAACAAGTAGGTGTCCTGGAACAACTTTTCCAGTTGTTGTATACTCATCTCCTACTTTTCCTTCTGTTGTTTCTGAAGGGATTAAGTCTTTGCCTTTTTCATCTACATATTTAACTACCAAGTTTGCTTTGTTTGCTACGTAGTTAATTACTGTATCTTGACTTGGATCTGTTGGGATGTTTGGTACTACATATCCTTTTGATGGATCTTTCGGATCAACTGGTTTAAGTGGGTTGCCATCTTTATCTTCTGGAGTGAATCCTGGAACGTATGGTAACACTTCTGTTGGTTGNCCTGGTTTTGTTGGATCTGCTGGATCATTTGGATACTTGATTGGAGTTGTTGGTTGTCCTGGAATATTTGGAATCCATGAACCGATTGGTTTGTAGGTTACTACTTCTGTAGCATCTTTTGAATCCGCAGTTACTTTTGTAGTTGGTACACTTGCTTTGTCAGCTAAGTATCCTTTAACTACTGGTGATTTAACTTCAGCTAAGTCTTGAGCTGGAGTCCAATCTCCGTAAGTCACTTCACCTGTTACTAAGTTGACCTTAGCTTCACGTGTAAATTTAGCTTCTTGTGTTACTGTTTTTGGTGTTCCATCTTCATTTAATACTGGAGTTCCATCTTCGTACACATAAGTGATTGTACGTGTAACAGTTTTGTTTAGATCTTTTTCTTCCAAGCCAGCTGGGTATTTAGGTCCATCTGGGTTATTTGGATCTACTGGAGTTCCTGGTGTTTTTGGTTGATCTGGTGTTACTGTAACTTCTTTAGCTTTAAGTGTTACTTTGAACTCTTGATCTGTATCTTTATCTTTATCGAACTTACCACCTTCTGGGTATGTATTAGATACTAATTCATATCCTTTGTTTTCAAGTTCTTTGATTTTCGCTTTTACATCAGCCTCTTTTGTAAGTGGTGTATCTGAGTCACCTTCTTCAGTAATAGCATCAACACCTGGAATTGGGTTTCCTTTTTCATCTACGAAAGTTGTTTTAGCTTTTTGAGTATCTTTTACGTAGTTAATCGGCGTACTTTGAGTTGGATCGTTTGGAATATCTGGAATGACATATCCTTTAGTTGGATCTTGTGGATCTACTGGTTTAAGTGGTTGTCCATTTCCATCTTTTGGAGTCATACCTGGTACGTATGGTAATACCGGTTTATCAGTTCCTGGTTTTGTTGGATCATCTGGATTATTCGGATATTTGATTGGGTTTGTTGGTTGTCCCGGGATATTTGGTACCCATGATCCTAGTGGTTTGTATGTTACTACTTCTTTAATATCTTCAGAATCACCTGTTACATTTACCACCGCAACACTTGCTTTGTCAGCTAAGTATCCTTTAACTACTGGTGATTTAACTTCAGCTAAGTCTTGTGCTGGTGTCCAGTCTCCGTAAGTCACTTCACCTGTTACCAAGTTAACCTTAGCTTCTCGAGTGAATTTAGCTTCTTGTGTTACTGTTTTCGGAGTTCCATCTTCATTTAACACTGGAGTTCCATCTTCGTACACATAAGTGATTGTACGTGTTACTGTTTTGTTTAGATCTTTTTCTTCCAAGCCAGCTGGGTATTTAGGTCCGTCTGGGTTGTTTGGATCTACTGGAGTTCCTGGTGTTTTTGGTTGATCTGGTGTTACTGTAACTTCTTTTTGTTTAAGTGTTACTTTGAACTCTTGATCTGTATCTTTATCCGTATCGAACTTACCACCTTCTGGGTATGTATTAGATACTAATTCATATCCTTTGTTTTCAAGTTCTTTGATCTTAGCTTTAACATCAGCTTCTTTTGTTAATGGAGTTTCTGATCCACCTTGTTCAGTAATTTCAGCTACCCCTGGAATTGCATTTCCTTTTTCATCTACAAATGTTGTTTTCGCTTTTTGAATTGCTGTATATTTAACAACATATTCGTAATCTTCATCTGTAGCTGTTGTTGCTTGTACTGGTACTTTTTCAACACTTGCGATGTAACCTTCTTTTTGTGGTACTGCAAGTTCTGGAAGATCAGTACTTTGACCATTAGTTCCTTTCCAGTTAATATAAACTGGTTTGTCTTCAGAGTTAATTACCGCTTTACCTTGTGCAGTTAACTTGATTGAACCTGTGTAACTTACAGTTTGTTTTTGTGATGGGAATACATCAGTACCCGCTAAGCCTGCAACATTGTCAGCGTATACAAATTTAATTGTACGGTTTACTTCTTCTACTTTTGTTTTCTTAACATAATCATACTCTGCTGGGGTAACAAATGCAGATCCATTTATACCTTTAGCTTTTAATTCTTCTTCAGAATATAAATCTCTTGCTCTTGTCTTCGTAACACTTAGTGTTCCTTTTACGTTTTCAGGAGGAAGATCTGCAAGAATGTATTCTTCTCCATTAACTTCTTTAACTAAGTCTACGTGATCATTACTTACATCATATTTGTTTCCAAGTACATTAGTGTAATCTTTTGAACCATCTTCACTTAAAGGAATATTCCCCGTATATCTTGTTGGTTCAAAACCTATAACTTCACCTGTCACTAAATCTTTGAATGTTCTAACAACAGCACCTGTTGGTGGCTCACCTTGAACTTTACCATCACCTTTAACACTCCAACCGTTTGGCACTGTAGTTATAACATCTTCTTTCTCACCGTTAATAGATTCTCCACCTGATACAGTAAGAGTTGCTGCAGTTTTATCGTTTCCTACATAACCTTGTTTAATTAATCCATTTTCATAAGTAATATTAGAATATTCACTTGTTAGAGTTTTGTCTTTTATTACTTTTTCAATACCTAAAGATTGAAGAGGCATAGAGACTATAGAATCTTCTTGAATAGTTCCTTCTGTAACAGTAAGTTCTAATTCCGTTGGTGAAATTAATCTAGGTGTTAATGTAAAACCAGTATCTCGACCATCTTGTAAAATCCATACATTGTTTTCATTAGCTCTAGCATTAGACCAACGGTTTTGCGGGCGATATGTAATACTATCTCCTTTATTAGGGTTAATAGTAGACGCTGTATTTAATCCATTTACAAAGTTAGAACTTCCTTCAAGTTCTTTGAATTCAGTAAAATCTGCATTAGGAAGTTTGATTGTAAATTTAGATCCTACTCCATAACGAACATCTGAATCAGTTTTTAATACGATTGAATCACTTCTACCTATTTGCTCATTGTTAAGGTATGTCAATCCATTGTTTTCACTTAGTGATGCACTAGTACCTTGTTTTTGATAGCTAGGTTGTTGACCTTTTCTTGTATAAGTATGTTCCAGAACTGTACGCCCATCAATTTTAATAGTCGCTGTATACGGAGTGTCTTTTGAAATTTGTGGAGCTAAATATCCATCACCCGATAAATTACTCGCTCCAAACGACACATTCGGATAGTCTTTTACTTTATCGTTCCACTCGATGTTGTAAGTATATGTTCCAGTTTCGTTAGCTACCGCTGGTTGCTCAGCAACACGTTGGTCATAAGTCATACCACGTTGTGTACGTTGTGCCCAATATGGTACAGATTTATTATTGTTGTTTCCTGTAGTTGTTTTAAAGTCGATAGATTTAACTTTACCAACTACTGTTCCATCAGTCGCTCTGATTTCCGTATTATTTGCCAAACCAGCACCTAACTCAGCTAAGTTAGTAAGTTCAATTTTTGTAATAGAACCTGCTTTAAGAGTTGATGTACTAATAGTAGTATCAAATCCCCATCCTGTAGGAGCCGTATTATCTGCATTCATATCAACATAAGCGTTTGTTACAGCTTTAACTGTTTCTCCATCTTTAAAAACATCTTTACCTGTAATTTTTGATGCAGTAGCAGCTAATACCGATTCTACTTTACCTGCATGGCCAGCACGTTTCATTTCCGTATAAACTGCTTCAATGGCAGCAGAAAGACGATTCACTTGAGCTACCATTTGATCTTTAGATGCATCGGATGAAAGCAAATCATTAGACTTCGCTGCTTCAAGTTTCACTGCCTCAATCTTAACCGCAAGTTCTTTTTTAGCCGCTTCATCTTTGACTTCTTTATCTGAGAAGTTTGAGGCTACAGATGCCATAACATCAGCTTCTGAAGTTAATTGAGTAAGAACTGTCTTCACTTCATCTTGTGCTTTTTCTGTTTCGATCTTCGCAGTTTTTTCTTTATCTGTTTCTTTTTTATCAGTTTGATCTTTAGCTGGCTTTTCTTTTTCAGCTTTAACGGTAACTTCTTTTTCTGCTACAGGTTTAGCTTCAGTTTTAGCATCTTCTTTTACTTCAGGTTTTTCATCTGCTTTTACAGCATCAATCTTTAATTCAGGAAGTTCTTCAACAACGGGTGTTGACAAAGTCGAACTCGAAAGATTTTTATCTGAATTTGATTGTTCAGAAGTAGCCGGATTTACTGCTACAGTCTCTTCAGCTTGTACTCCATTAGCACCTAAAACAAGAGCAGTTCCCAATAGAACACTTGCGGCACCAAAACTATACTTACGAATAGAAAAGCGCTGAGCTCTTCTACCATGGTATTTTTCCATTCTTGAATACATGTTTTCTCCTTATTTATATATATGTTAATTTAGAATAAGGTTGAAGTCATCAGTTTTCCCTTCCTCTCCTGCTAAAGAACACCTTCTTTAACGAAACTACAACACAATACTCATTATCCAATTTTACCATATGTTTTTAACATCAGTCAACCAAAATGTTCTATATATTCTCGCTTTTTGTATAATATTTTTGTACCCAAAATACAAAAAGAAGGAATTACCCTTCTTTTTATTATAATAACTTTTTTATTTACGGTTTAATACGGTGCAACATACGTGGGAATGGAATGGCTTCACGGATATGTTTTGTTCCTGCTGCGAAGGTTACCATACGCTCGATACCGATACCAAATCCACCGTGTGGGACTGTACCGTATTTACGAAGGTCAAGGTAGAATTCGTACTCTGTACGATCCATACCAAGTTCATCCATTTTAGCGACAAGGGCATCATAGTCTTCCTCACGCATAGACCCACCGATGATTTCTCCATAGCCTTCTGGAGCAAGCAAGTCTGCACAAAGCACACGCTCTGGATTTCCAGGAACTGGTTTCATGTAGAAAGCTTTGATGGCTGCTGGATAGTTCATGACAAATGTTGGCACACCAAAGTGGTTTGAAATCCAAGTTTCATGTGGTGAACCAAAGTCATCTCCATGCTCAAGATGCTCGTAATCAGCATCTTCATCATTCTCATGCTCTTGCAAGAGGTCAATGGCTTGATCGTAAGTGATACGTTTGAAGGGCTCTGCAATGTAGCGTTTCAAGAGTTCTGTATCACGTTCCAAGGTTTCCAAGGCTTGAGGCGCGCGGTCAAGAACACCTTGAAGAAGAGCTTTTACATAAGCTTCTTGCAAGTCAAGTGACTCGTCGTGTGTCAAGTATGAGTACTCTGCGTCCATCATCCAGAACTCAGTCAAGTGACGGCGCGTTTTTGATTTTTCAGCACGGAATACGGGACCAAAGTCAAATACACGACCAAGGGCCATAGCACCTGCTTCCAAGTAAAGCTGACCTGATTGGCTCAAGTAGGCTGGCGTTCCGAAGTAGTCTGTTTCAAAGAGTTCAGTTGAATCTTCTGCCGCATTTCCTGAAAGGATTGGGCTATCAAATTTCATGAAGCCGTTCTTGTCAAAGAACTCATAAGTTGCATAGATGATAGCGTTACGGATTTGCATCACAGCTACTTGCTTACGAGAACGGAGCCACAAGTGACGGTTATCCATCAAGAAGTCTGTTCCGTGTTCTTTTGGTGTGATTGGGTAGTCTTGAGATTCACCGATTACTTCGATGTCTGTAATATCCAACTCATAGCCAAACTTAGAACGTTCGTCTTCTTTGACAATACCTGTCACATAAACAGACGTTTCTTGGCTCAAGCGTTTGATGACATCAAACTTCTCAAGTCCCACTTCTTCACCAAATTTTTCTAAAAAGTTTGGTTTAAAGGCCACACCTTGGAAGAAGGCTGTCCCGTCACGCAATTGCAAGAAGGCGATTTTCCCTTTTCCTGATTTGTTGGCAACCCAAGCGCCAATCGTCACTTCTTGACCAACATAGTCTTTTACATCGATAATCGTTACACGTTTTGTCATTATTTTTCCTTTTCTTTTATTTTTCCATAAATGCTTTCAAGCGGTTAACTGCTTCTTTAAGCGTGTCTAGGTCTGTCGCATAGCTGAGGCGCACATTTTCTGGCGCTCCAAATCCAGCTCCTGTTACCAAGGCTACTTCAGCTTCTTCTAGGATAGCAGTTGTAAAGTCTGTCACATCCGTATAGCCTTTCATCTCCATTGCCTTTTTGACATTTGGGAAGAGGTAGAAGGCTCCTTGCGGTTTGACCACTTCAAATCCTGGCACCTCAGCAAGAAGGGGATAGATGGCATTGAGACGTTCCTCAAAAGCCTGACGCATGCTTTCCACCGTATCTTGCTCGCCTGATAGAGCCTCAACTGCTGCATACTGGGCTACTGCTGACGGATTCGAAGTTGTTTGACCTGCAATCTTGGACATGGCAGCGATAATGTCTACTTCTCCAACGGCATAGCCAATACGCCAGCCAGTCATGGCATAGGTTTTAGACACACCATTGATAACCACTGTTTGCTTGCGAATCGCTTCTGATAGACTAGAAATAGGTGTGAACTCATGGCCATTATAGACCAAGCGACCATAGATATCGTCTGCTAGGATGAGAATATCCTTTTCTACAGCCCAGTTTCCGATTGCTAAGAGTTCCTCACGGGTGTAAATCATACCTGTCGGATTAGATGGTGAATTCAGCACCAAAACCTTGGTCTTGTCTGTGCGAGCTGCTTCTAACTGCTCTACAGTCACCTTAAAGTGATTGTCTTCCTTAGCAGGAACAAAGACTGGCACACCCTCTGCCATCTTGACCTGATCTCCATAGCTGACCCAGTAGGGGGTTGGGATGATAACTTCATCACCTGGATTGACCACAGCCATAAAGAAGGTATAGAGAGAATATTTGGCTCCAGCAGCTACTGTCACTTGATTTGGCGCTACAGAATAGCCGTAAAAGCGCTCAAAGTAGGTATTGACTGCTGCCTTGAGCTCTGGCAGGCCTGAGGTTACTGTATAAAAAGAAGCACGCCCATCTTGAATCGATGCAATGGCGGCATCTTGGATATTTTTTGGAGTAGTGAAATCTGGCTCACCCAAGGTTAGAGACAAAATATCTCTTCCCTCAGCCTTCTGTGCTTTGGCACGGGCTCCAGCAGCCAAGGTAACACTTTCTTCCATTTCTAAAACACGGTTGGATAGTTTCATAGGCCCTCCTTATTGACCAATGCTCCTGTTTCAAAATCTACTAGATAAAAATCAGAGCCTGACTTGACTTCCCAGATTGGCTTGTCTTGATAACGGCCAAAGGTTATCTTGTCAATCTCGCCAGCTCCTTTTTCCTTAGAAACAGCTTCTGCTTTTTCTTGTGAAATACCCTGATTTAGCTGATAAACGTAAATCTTATGGTCATCTTTTCCGATCAGGACAGCAAGTGCTTCTTGCTGTTTATTACGGCCAAGAACGCTGTAATAAGATTCCAAGCCATTATATAAGTCAACCTGATCAGTCTGCTCTAATCCTGCATACTGCTGAGCTAATTTTTCTCCTTCACTTTTAGCTGTTTGATAGGGTTTCATACTCAGAAACACCAGATACAGAAAGGAAGCACTGATAACCACAAACAAAATCGTCATCCCTAGACCATACTGCCACAGTAGATTATTTTTTGCTTTGTTTTGTCTTTTTTTCACTCGTCTATTTTACCATCTATTGGGCTTTATTACAAGCGAATGCAAGAACAAACCTATATTATTTCTTCCTTCAAAGTAAATCGATTTTTCTTAGTTAAAACCGAGCAAGAAAAGGAAAGACACAAGCAACATAAACGTATCAAAAAACCTGAGCTTAGCACTCAAGTTTTCGTAAGTTCTTTACTTTATAGAATCACTTTATCATCCATTCTTTTAGCCATTTTTCCTAAAAAGATAGTCAGTAGAAGGCTAAACATGACTAAAAAGGATCCTAGATAAAGAAATGTTACTACAAAGCCTAAATTGTCAATCAACCAGCCTGTCAGTGGGAAGAAGACAATCATACTTAGGCTAAACATCATTGAGTAGACACTCAGCATGGTTGCCCTTACTTTACTTGGGAGGCGCTCTTGCAAATCATTATCAAAAATCGGCTGAAAAAGAGCATATAGAGCATTACTCATCAAATAAACCAAAATATAGATTAGAGGTGTTCCAAAGTAGGACAGCAGGTAGGTAACTCCAGTCAGCAGGACGAGAATAGGGAAAATCTTCAAGGCAGCATATTTCTTTCCAATCTTACTCGCTAGATAGACTGCAACGATATTCAAGAGACTTCCAAGTAGCATAACTGCTGAAATTTGCCAACTACTTAAATCTGGTAACTGATTTTGATAGTAAAAATAAAACATGCACATGAGTGTACCAACAATCTGAGACAAAATCATCCAGTTGAAGAGCATGGGATTTCGCTCCAACTCTTCCTTAACAGTCCAAATAATCTGTTTCATGGTCACACTATCAGCTTTTTCTAGCTTGACACTGGGTTCTTTCAGCATCCAAATCAGGAAAAGAACTATGATAGAAGTGGCAATCATGATATAGTAGGTCAGGTGCAATTGACCATGTACAAAAAATCCCGCCAACACTGTCCCCAGAGACCGAGTTCCTTCTGCTACTCCTGACATAAAACTTGAAATAGATAAGTAACGCTTCTTGAGTCCAGCTTCCACAGCTGAATCATAAACCATTGCTGCGCTTGTTCCTGAATCAAAATTATAAGACAAGGCACTTACCGCCATAGCTAGTGCATAAATCCAAAAATTTCCCTGCCCAGCCAACATGAGAATAGAAGACACAATCCCTGCTGTACGACTTAAATAAAGGTTAGTCTTATAGGAATAGCGATCAGCTAACATTCCAGATGGAATTTCACAGAGAAGACTGGTCGCATGAAAGATACTTTCCAGAAGGCCAATCTGCCAAAGAGACATTCCGTTTTGACTGAGAAAGAGAATCCAAAAACTGGTAATCCCTAAAAATGCAAAAAACTCAACCCCGGCCATCAGGCCAATATTCTTCCGATAATTTCTTATTAACATCTTTTCTCCTTTAACAAGTGTATTATTATTTCTTTTGTCCGTCACTTGTTAATCTGTGCCTTACATGATCTCCACCCCTTTTTAGAAGCACTCTTCAATGCCATTATTATTCCTTTAATTATTTATGAAATGATACCGGAAAATAGCCGTTCTGCAGTTTCTATTGCGAGTTTTCTTGTTTATTTTAGCACTTATGTCATTATATTACAAGAGAATATTGGAATACTCCTATAAAATCAAAGAAAACTAAAATCCAAAAAACAGTTCTTACTTTTCCAGTGGCAACTGACTAGAGTTTCAGCAATTTTATAATTTTCAAATAAACTCTGAGCAAATTTCTTGCAAGTCCTTTTGTTTTGTTGTAATATATTTTATAACAACGAGAGACTTCTCGGAAATTTAAGAAAAAGGAGACACATCATGTCTAAAAAAGTATTATTTATCGTCGGATCACTACGTCAAGGTTCTTTCAACCACCAAATGGCTCTCGAAGCTGAGAAAGCACTTGCTGGTAAAGCAGAGGTTAGCTACCTTGATTATTCAACCCTTCCTCTCTTCAGCCAAGATTTGGAAGTTCCAACACATCCAGCTGTAGCTGCTGCTCGTGAAGCAGTTCTCGCTGCGGATGCCATCTGGATTTTCTCTCCAGTCTATAACTTCTCTATCCCTGGTACGGTGAAAAACTTGCTTGACTGGCTATCTCGCGCTCTTGACTTGTCTGATACACGTGGCGCTTCTGCCCTTCAAGACAAGTTTGTCACAGTATCATCTGTAGCCAATGCAGGTCACGATCAACTCTTCGCTATTTACAAAGACCTCTTGCCATTCATCCGTACACAAGTCGTTGGTGACTTTACTGCTGCACGTGTTAACGACTCTGCCTGGGCAGACGGAAAATTGGTTCTTGAAGAAACAGTCCTAAACTCACTTGAGAAACAAGCTCAAGACTTGGTCGTAGCAATTCAATAAAAAATAAAGAATTTTTAAAAGTCTAAATCAATTATCGCCACCTCATAGGGTGGCTTTTTTAGACTCTATCAAGATTCTCAGACAAACATCAGCCATCCAAAAAAACCTTGAGCGTTACCACTCAAGGTTTTTAGCAGTCTTTTCCATCATGGAAAATCGTTCTAAGAATATTCTTTCATTCGAGATCTATCACTTATCATCTTCTTTCGAGAAATTAGTGACTGCTTGTTGCTGATTAATCTTCTTTTCTTCGACCTACATATAGGCTCAATAGAATACCGCTACCTAAAAGAACAGAGATATAATCAGATTGGCTTCCAGTTTCTGGTAATTTGTCCCCATGGTTTTCTTTACCTGTAGTTGGTACTACTGGGTTAGAAGTTAATGGTGTTACCGGTTGAACTGGTACATTTGGATTTGGTTGTGTTGGAACTTCAGGAATGTTTGAAGTTGGTTTGTCATTGACTTCTGGCATACCAGGTACTCCGCCATTAAATTCTGGAATTTCATGAACTGGAGGTGTTGGCATTCCTGGAACTTCTGGATTAGGAAGTTCATTGACTTCTGGCATACCTGGTACTCCACCATTGAATTCTGGCAATTCATTAACCTCTGGCATTCCTGGAACACCACCGTTGAATTCTGGCAATTCATGAACTGGTGGTTCTGGCATTGCAAATGTTGGTCCTTCTGGCATATTAGGTGTTGGAGGAACTGGTTTGTCATTTGATGGTGTTACTGGTTTGTCTTGGCATCCACATTTACCATCTTTGCCGTCGCGACCATCACGTCCATCACGTCCATCTTTACCATCTTTAATAACTGTTTTTGTCACAGTTCCGTCAGAATTGATGATTGTGATTGTATGACTACCATCACCATTATCTTCAACAGAAACTTTTGGTGATTTACCATCTTTTCCGTCTTTAATCACCATTTCTGTCTTGCTTCCATCTGGGTTAGTAATTGTAACAACGTGAGTTCCGTCGTTATTATTTTTAACAGTTACAGTTGGTGAAACGCCATCTTTACCGTCTTTACCATCTTTGATAATAGATTTGTATTGACGACCATCAGAATCTATGATTGTTAATGTGTGAGTTCCGTCTCCGTTATCAACGATGTTCGCTTTTGGTGATTTACCATCAAAGATTGTAGTTGTAGTTTCTTTACCATCAGCTCCTGTCACTTTAATAGTGTGTGAACCGTTGTTGTTATCAATCACTTCAAGTTTTGGTTCTTTACCATCACGAACTGTAGTTGTTGTAGTTGTACCGTCTGAGTTCACAACTGTGATAGTGTGAGTTCCATCTCCGTTATCCACAACCTTAGCAGTTGGTGATTTACCGTCACGAACTGTGGTTTCAGAAACAGTACCATTACCGTTTTCTACACGAATTGTGTAAGTACCATCATGGTTGTCTTTAACAGTTGCTACTGGTGATTTACCATCTTTAATGATTGTTTCAGTAGTTGTTCCATCTCCATTTAGAACTGAGATCTTATGAGTTCCATTTTGTTCGTCAGTAATAGTAACTTTTGGTGATTTACCATCACGAACTGTGGTTTCAGTTGTCACACCTTCTGGATTTGTAATAACGATTGTATGACTTCCGTCTCCATTATCACGAACAGATGCGGTTGGAGTACGTCCGTCAACACCGTCACGACCATTCTTAACAACAAACTCATTCTTCGTTCCGTCTGGGTTAGTGATTGTTACTCTGTGGCTTCCATCTGGGTTTTCTGTTGTTGTTGCTGTTGCAGCTTTACCATCTTTACCATCTTTGATGATAGCATTCGTAACATTGCCATCTCCATCCGTAACTTTAACAGTGTGAGTTCCATCGTTGTTATCAGTCACTTCAACTTTTGGAGTCTTACCATCTTTACCATTCTTAACAACTGTTTCTTTAGTTGTTCCATCTGGATTTGTTATAGTAATTGTGTGGCTTCCATCTGGATTTTCTGTTGTAGTGATATTGGCAGTTTTACCGTCTTTACCATCTTTAACTTTAGTTGTTGATTCAGAACCATCAGGGTTTCTAACAGTAATAGAGTGTGTTCCATCTCCATTGTCCGTTACATTTACAACTGGTGATTTACCGTCTGCTCCATTAGCTCCGTTTTCACCTTTTTCACCTTTTTCACCTTTGTCGCCTTTGTCGCCTTTTTCACCGGCTACTCCTTGAGGTCCACGGATATTACCAATCTTGTTCCAAGAACCATTTTCTTTCTTGTAAACATCACCTGTATTGGCGTCGATATAAGTATCACCGTCTTTACCATCATTAGCAGTTGGGGCAGTAACTCCACTTAGTAATTCAGCACCGTTACGTCCATTTGTACCAGAAGCTCCATCTGTACCATTACGTCCATTTGTACCATTCAAGATATCACTTGTACCAATTAATTCATCCACACCTGGATCGTATTTACCGTTACCATTATTATCATAGTATGCTGTAATACGAGTACCATTTACTGGTTGTGAATCTGTTGCATCTGTAGTTGTTGGTTGTACTGTTTCTGATGACTCAGTTGCTCTTCTATCTTCATCTGGTAATGCTCTTCTATTTCTTGCACTTCTTGATGTTCCAGAAGGTTGTGAATTAGAAGTTGATCCAGCACCTCTTCTAACTGCTTCCACCAATGCATTTAAGTCAATAGTTGGTGTACGGCCATCTCTACCATTCTTACCATCTTTTACAGTAAAGGTTACTGGATCTTTTCCTGGTGTTGTAATGGTTACAAGAGTGCTTTGACCATCTTGACCACGTTGAGTTGTGATTGTAGGAGTTTGACCATCTTGACCGGTTGCACCAGTTTCTCCCTTAGCACCATCTTGAACAAAGACTGTTGTTGGTTGTGAACCATCATGGTTATCCACCGTGATTTCTACACCTTTATGACCTTCTTCATCCTTACGAACAGCTGTTACTGTTGGAGAGACACCGTCCACTCCATCTTTAATAACTGCAAGAGGTTTTTCAGGGTTCAATGGTTGACCTGGATGTGCTGGATCTTCTTGGTAAACTTTAGTTTCTTTACCATCTTTGACAGTAAGCAATGATTTACCATCACGTCCGTCCGCACCTTTAGCACCATCTTTAATCATTTCAGAACCTAGAAGTTCATCAGTTCCTGGAGTGTACTTACCATCATTGTTTTCATCAGTATAGAATGTCACAATTGTATGAGATGGATTTCCGTTTTGTCCTTCAACACGAAGCAAATCAACTTTTGGAGTTTTACCGTTCAAACCATTTTCACCGTTCTTAACATTTACTGTAACTGGATCTTTACCTGGAACAGTGAATGTAATGTCGGTACTATGACCATCTTTACCTGGAGTTACAGTTACTTCTGGAGTCTTACCATCTTCTCCACGTTCACCTTTGTCACCCTTAGGTCCCTTGATGTTGCCTTCTTTTTCCCATGTGCCGTTATTCTTAACGAAGACGTCACCTGTTTCTGTGTTAACGTATTTATCGCCGTCTTTACCTTCTGTAGTTGGGTTGACTTTGCCGTTCAATACGTCTTTTCCGTCGCGTCCATCACGGCCGTCACGTCCTGCAGGTCCTTGTGCTCCATCACGTCCGTCGCGTCCCGCTGGTCCTGATACACCTTCACGTCCGTCGCGTCCTTGAAGACCTTGAGCACCCTGGTCACCCTTAGGTCCCTTGATGTTACCTTCTTTTTCCCATGTGCCGTTATTCTTAACGAAGACATCGCCTGTTTCTGTGTTAACGTATTTATCGCCGTCTTTACCTTCTGTTGTTGGATCAACTTTGCCATTCAATACGTCTTTTCCGTCACGGCCGTCACGCCCTGCTGGTCCTTGCGCTCCATCACGTCCGTCGCGTCCTGGTAAACCTTGAGCTCCATCCGCACCTTTAGGTCCTTGCGCACCTTCTGCACCTTTATCACCCTTAGGTCCCTTGATGTTACCTTCTTTTTCCCATGTGCCGTTATTCTTAACGAAGACATCGCCTGTTTCTGTGTTAACGTATTTATCGCCGTCTTTACCTTCTGTTGTTGGATCAACTTTGCCATTCAATACGTCTTTTCCGTCACGTCCATCACGTCCTGCTGGTCCTTGCGCTCCATTACGTCCATCGCGACCTGGTAAACCTTGAGCTCCATCCGCACCTTTAGGTCCTTGCGCACCTTCTGCACCTTTATCACCCTTAGGTCCCTTGATGTTACCTTCTTTTTCCCATGTGCCGTTATTCTTAACGAAGACATCGCCTGTTTCTGTATTAACGTATTTATCGCCGTCTTTACCTTCTGTTGTCGGATCAACTTTGCCGTTTAAGACGTCTTTTCCGTCGCGGCCATCACGTCCTGCTGGTCCTTGCGCTCCATCACGTCCGTCGCGACCTGCTGGTCCTTGGACCCCTTCACGTCCATCACGACCTTGAAGACCTTGTGCACCTTGGTCACCTTTAGGTCCCTTGATGTTACCTTCTTTTTCCCATGTGCCGTTGTTCTTAACGAAGACGTCACCTGTTTCTGTGTTAACGTATTTATCGCCGTCTTTACCTTCTGTAGTTGGGTTGACTTTGCCGTTCAAGACGTCTTTTCCGTCGCGGCCATCACGTCCTGCTGGTCCTTGCGCTCCATCACGTCCATCGCGACCTGGTAAACCTTGTGCTCCGTCTTGACCACGTTCACCTTGAAGACCTTGTGCACCTTGGTCACCTTTAGGTCCCTTGATGTTACCTTCTTTTTCCCATGTGCCGTTGTTCTTGACGAAGACGTCACCTGTTTCTGTGTTAACGTATTTATCGCCGTCTTTACCTTCTGTAGTTGGGTTGACTTTGCCGTTCAAGACGTCTTTTCCGTCGCGGCCATCACGTCCTGCTGGTCCTTGCGCACCTTCTGCACCTTTATCACCCTTAGGTCCCTTGATGTTACCTTCTTTTTCCCAGTTGCCGTTATTCTTAACGAAAACGTCACCTGTTTCTGTGTTAACGTATTTATCGCCGTCTTTACCTTCTGTTGTTGGATCAACTTTGCCGTTCAATACGTCTTTTCCGTCGCGTCCATCACGACCGTCACGTCCTGCAGGTCCTTGTGCTCCATCACGTCCGTCGCGTCCTGGTAAACCTTGAGA
>NZ_RJNW01000009.1:0-17451 GCF_003942765.1 Streptococcus mitis | reverse complement strand
CTTAGTTATAGCGCCCTGCACATTGGTTCGTCTTGTTCAGTTTTCAAAGGTCTTTGTCACTTACTTCTCTCAAGTGACAACTATATTAGTATATCACAGCCACTTTCGCTTGTCAACACTTTTTTGAAACTTTTTTAACTTTTTTCATCAAGTGCCTCAACCACAATACACCATAGTCCGTACGGGATTCGAACCCGTGTTACCGCCGTGAAAAGGCGGTGTCTTAACCCCTTGACCAACGGACCTGAGTTATTTTCAACTCTTACTATTATACCGACTTTTCTAACTTTGTCAACACCTTTTTCTGTTTTTTTCAAATTAAGTAAAAAGAGCCAGAATTATACTGACTCTTCTATTGATTATTAAACTTAGAAGCACGTTCTTCTCCCCACCAATAGGGCATTAGTTCTGCGACTTTCACTATCTTTCTTCTATCGTAATCCATCATGAATTCTGCATCTTTATTTTCAGCGTTCAACTCTAAAAGGAATTCTCTGCAAGCTCCACAGGGCATTCCTGAACTTCCACCATAAGGCGGTTTGTCTCGAAAGGCTAAGACTTTTTTAACCTTAGTTTTCCCTGAAAATTGGTACATATTGAAGAGTGCCGCGCGCTCTGCGCAGAGATGGAACACACCATAGGTTCCCTCCATACAGAAACCTGTAAATATTTGCCCATCTTCTGCTTCTACTGCGGCAACGACATGATTGGCATAGACAAAGTCTGACACTTCATGTGGATTGTATAGTTTCTGTGCTTCTTCGTACATCTTTTCCCAGATGTCCATTGTTACATCCTTCTTATCTAGAGATTTCTTTTAACATATTTTCAATATGCTGAATTGATTTTTCACGGCCTAACAAGAAGATCGTATCTGGCAATTCTGGTCCATGCATTTCACCTGAAACAGCGATACGAATAGGCATGAAGAGATTTTTCCCTTTGATACCTGTTTCTTTTTGAACAGCTTTGATTTGTGGGAAGATATTTTCTGTTACAAATTCATCATCTGTCATCGCTTCAAGTTTTGCCTTGAAGGCTTCAAGAACTGTTGGGACTGTTTCCCCCGCCATTACTTCGCGTTCTGCTTCTGTCAATTCTGGGAAATCTGAGAAGAAGAGATCTGTCAATGGGATAATCTCATCTACTGATTTCATTTGTGGTTTATAGAGCTCAACTAATTTTTCAGCCTTATCAGTTAAACGGCCTACTTCCTCTAAGAATGGTTTTGCCATTTCAAAGATAGTTTCTAGGTCTGCATTCTTGATATAATCATTGCTCATCCAGTCGAGTTTCTTCTGATCAAAGGCTGCTGGAGACTTGCTGAGGCGGTTTTCATCGAAAAGTTTAATGAGTTCTTCACGAGAGAAGATTTCATCTTCGCCACCTGGGTTCCAACCAAGAAGAGCAATAAAGTTAAAGACTGCTTCTGGTAAATAACCTTTTTTACGGTAGTCTTCGATAAATTGAAGGGTGTTGGTATCACGTTTAGACAATTTTTTCCCAGTTTCAGAGTTGATAATCAAAGTCATGTGACCAAACTCTGGAGCTTCCCAACCAAGTGCTTCATAAACCATGAGCTGTTTTGGTGTATTAGCAATGTGGTCGTCTCCACGGATTACGTGAGAAATTTGCATATCATGGTCATCGATGACAACGGCAAAGTTGTATGTTGGGTAACCATCTTTCTTTTGGATAACCCAGTCACCACCGATATTGCCACCTTCAAATTCGATATCACCTTTGACCATATCATGCCACTTGTAGATACCTGACTCATTGACCGCCAAGCGAACTGTTGGTATGATGCCAGCAGCTTCACGTTCTGCGATATAAGCCGCTTTTTCCTCTTCACTCATACCAAGGTATTCGTTGATATAACGAGGTGTTTCACCAGCTGCTTCTTGGCGTTCGCGTTCAGCTGCCAGCTCTTCTTCTGTAACGTAAGATTTGTAGGCTTTTCCTTCAGCTAATAGTTGGTCAATGTATTTTTGATACAAGTCCAAACGCTCAGACTGGCGGTAGTTTTCATGTGTTTCTGGGCTTTCATCCCAATCCATGCCTAACCAGCGAAGGTTTTCAAGCTGTGAGCGTTCCCCATCTTCGACATGGCGTTTACGGTCAGTATCTTCGATACGAATGATAAATGTTCCACCATGATGGCGTGCATACAAGTAGTTAAACAATGCTGTACGGGCATTCCCGATGTGTAGTAGTCCTGTTGGACTTGGTGCGTAACGTACGCGGATATCTTTTGACATAGTTTCTCCTATAAAGTCTCTAGGCATCTGCCTTTTTGCTCTCTACATTATATCACAAGTCTTGGCTGAGTCCAATTTCTATGAATAAAGAGAGTAAAAAGAGTGGGCAAACCACTCTTTTCTTCTATACTATAGACGTGCGTTAAGTTCTTTGCTCAATTCTTCAAATCCTGGTTTTCCAAGAAGGGCAAACATGTTACGTTTATAAGCTTCAACACCTGGTTGGTCGAATGGGTTGATAGCATTCAAGTAACCAGAAAGGGCGATAGCCAATTCGAAGAAGTAGATTGTATAACCAAGAGTGAAAGCGTCTTGCTCTGGAAGAGTCACATACATGTTTGGTACATCACCATCTGTATGGGCAAGAAGAACACCGTCAGTTGCTTTTTTGTTTACAAAATCAACGTCTTTTCCTTGAAGGTAACCAAGTCCATCAAGGTCTTCTTCCAAGCTAGGGATAATCACGTTTTTACGAGGTTTGTCAACACGAACAACTGTTTCAAACATGATACGAGTTCCTTCTTGGATAAATTGACCAAGTGAGTGCAAGTCAGTTGAGAAGTTGGCTGAAGTTGGGTAGATACCTTTTTGGTCTTTTCCTTCTGATTCACCAGCCAATTGTTTCCACCATTCTGAGAAGTATTGAAGTGATGGCTCGTAGTTTACCAAGATCTCAGTTGCATAGCCTTTACGGTAAAGGATGTTACGAACGGCTGCGTATTGGTAAGCTTCGTTTTCAGAGATTTTATCTGAAGTGTAGTCTTTGCGAGCTGCATTCGCACCTTCCATAAGGGCTTTGATGTCAGCTCCTGATGCTGCGATTGGAAGCAAACCAACGGCTGTCAATACTGAGAAGCGTCCACCGATATCATCTGGAACAACAAATGTTTCCCAACCGTTAGCGTCTGCTTCAACCTTAACAGCACCTTTTTGGCGGTCAGTTGTTGCATAGATACGTTTGTTAGCTTCTTCTTGACCGTATTTCTTAACCAAGAGTTCTTTGAAGACACGGAAAGCAATCGCTGGTTCAGTTGTTGTACCTGATTTAGAAATCACGTTTACTGAGAAATCTTTGTCTGCAACATACTCCACCAAGTCAGCAAGGTAAGTAGATGAGATTGAGTTTCCTGCGTAAAGGATTTGTGGAGCCTTGCGTTCTTCTTTTGTTTGCAAGTTTGCAAAGTGGTGGTTCAAGAAGTCGATTGCTGCTTTGGCACCAAGGTAAGATCCACCGATACCGATCACAACCAAAACATCGCTGTCTGACTTGATTTGCTCAGCAGCTTTCAAGATGCGGTCAAATTCTTCGCGGTCGTAGTTTTCAGGAAGGTCCAACCATCCCAAGAAGTCACTACCAGCACCAGTTCCTTTACGGATCAATTCATCTGCTGCTGTTACTTGTGATTGCATGTATTCCACTTCATGTGGTGCAACAAATTTGTCTAAAACTTTTGAATAATCAAATTTAATATGTGACATGTTATTCCTCCAATATTTCTTCTTTTCTATCATAACGCTTACCTTCGTTTTTTTCAAGTTTTTTTGTCGAATTTCTCCAATTTTTATCAGAATTCAAACGTTTGCGTAAAAATGCCACATTCCAAAAATTTTGAAAAAATAAAATAAAGAACGACCAGATGTCCCAGTCGTCACAGTTCATTCAATAAATACTCAAATAATTCTAAATTGCCATCTTCTTCATTAACCAGAAACTCTGGATGCCACTGCAAACCGATAATGCGGTGCTCATCGATAGACTCAATCGCTTCGATGGTCTGGTCTCTTGGATCAATAGCAGTTACACGGAAATTAGGTGCCAAATCTTTAATACTTTGACGATGGACGGAGTTGACCTGACTTTCTTTTCCAAATAGCTTAGCCACTACGCTTCCTTCTACTGTCTCAATAGAATGAGATGTTCCGAAAGGTAGGCCTTGCCAGTGACCGTCAATTTCTTGATTGAGGGTTCCCCCAAAGGCAACATTGACAAGTTGGACACCGCGACAGATTGCCATAATTGGTTTATTCTGACGAAGCGCTTCTTTCAAGAGAGCCAATTCAAATTCGTCACGGACTAGATTGTAATCATCGCTCTCGATGGTCTTTTTCTCTCCATAAAACTGAGGATGAACATTTTGGCCTCCTGTCAAAATGAGTTTGTCAATCATTTCCACATAATCGCGTACAACTGACTCATCACCAACAGGAATGACTAAAGGGAGACCACCGACTTGACGAATGCTCTCTGCGAATCTACAAGATACAGATGAGTGAATGTTTTTACCTTCTGCGTCTACGGGACATAGATTTGCAGCAACTCCTACAACCGTTCTAGCCATGATGCCTCTCCTTTCGAATATTAACGATAGTCCTATCATATCACTCAAAATGACTTTCGTCTAATATGTTTTTTTTAAGGCTGTGATAAATATTTTTTATGGACAAGAAAAAGCTGCCCACATAGGACAACTTCTTTCTTATTCAAAGACAAATTGATTGTGATAAAGTTCTGAATAGAATCCACCTAGTTTCAAGAGTTCATGGTGGTTACCGCGTTCAATGACTTCTCCATCTTTAAGCACAATAATCTGGTCTGCATTGAGGATGGTCTTCAAACGATGGGCAATGACAAAACTGGTTCTACCTGCTACAACTGCCTCCATGGCATGCTGAATCTTACTTTCTGTCACCGTATCTACGTTTGAAGTTGCTTCATCTAGAATGAGAACTTCTGGATCTGTCATCAAGGTTCGAGCGATAGAAATCAATTGCTTTTGCCCAGTTGAGAAGATACTCTGGTCATCATCGATAAGAGTATCGTATTTATCAGGTAAGCTTTCGATATAGTCGTGAATGTGGGTTGCCTTGGCTGCTGCCTCAACCATTTCTTGACTAGCATCTGGCACACCGAAACGGATATTGTCTCGAATCGTTCCACTAAATAAGACCGAATCCTGCAAAACAATTCCTACCTTGCTTCTGAGGCTATCCAAGTCGTAGTCACGGATGTCTTTACCATCAAAATAAATACCACCAGCATCAACATCATAAAAGCGATTGATGAGGTTCATAATAGTCGTTTTCCCTGAACCTGTTGGCCCAACAACTGCAGTCATCTGGCCTTTAGGGGCAGAAATGCTGATATCTTTCAAAATAGGTTTATCAGGTAAGTATGAAAAATCAATATGACTGATTTCAACACCTTCTTGCAACTTAGTAAAGGTCGGCGCCTTTTCAGGTCGAATTTCTTCCTCTGCATCAAACATTTCCTGAATTCGTTCAGCACCTGTAAAGGCTAACTGAAGGCTTCCCCAACTAGCCGCAACTTGAATAATAGGCTGGTAGTACTGCTGTGAAAATTGTGCAAACATAACAATCAAACCTAGGGCTGTACTTGTTTCAATAGTCTTATCGTTTAATAGAACGGCCGAACCAGCAAAGATAACGATGGCTGTGTTGACCAGACTCATCCCATTCATGACAGGGAAAAGAATTCCTGAGAACATTCTTCCTTTAAAGGTTGCCCTGCGCACGCGCTCATTTTGTTCAAGAAACCCTGCCATCATATCCTTTTGAATCCCTTGCACAATGACAGCTTTTTGGCCTGAAATACTCTCGTCCATATAGGCGTTGAGCTTCCCTACCTCTTTTTGCTGGAGGTTGGTGTATTTGCGTGCCATTTTTACGATGAAAATCAGCATGAGGAAGGCAACTGGTGTGCTGGCAATGGTGATGAGAGCCAGCGTCACATTTCTCGAAAACATGACAAGAATCAGACCAATATATAGAACGATGTTGCTCATGACCTGAATCAAGCTTTCGTTAAAGGCTTGGAGGATATTATCCAAATCACTGGTAAAACGAGACAGGATATCGCCATCTTGTCGGCGGTCAAAGAAAGAAACCGTCAACCGAGCAAGTTTACCAAAGAGGCCTTTACGCATCTCATTGGTCGACTCTGCAATCACGCGCGTCATGAGACACATGTATATCACACTGGAGATAAACAGAACTAAAACCAGCAGGCCAAGATTGACCATGATTCCTGATAGACTTTGCCAAACAAGTTCTGGATTGCCATCTTGATAAGCTTGAACTAAATTAGCTAGCTGCGTCACTGCTTGTCCAGAAAAGACCGGAAAGAGGGCTTGGGCAAGAGTTGCCAGAACAATCATCAGGATAACAACTACAAATGATAGCTTATAGACTTTAAAATAATTCCAAAAAAATTGAACTGTCTTCATTTTACTCCTCCTTTCCTTTCTGTGTTTCGTAGATTTCACGGTAAACAGCATTGTTGGCAACCAAGTCTGCATGCGTACCTTGACCAATCAATCGTCCTTGATCTAGAACCAAGATTTTATCTGCATGAACAACCGAGCTAATCTTTTGCGCGATGATAATAGTTGTCGTTCCCTTCAAGTCCTTATTCAAGGCTTCTTGAACCAGGCGCTCTGACTTGGCATCTAAGGCCGAGGTCGAATCGTCAAAAATCAGAATACGTGGATTGCTGACAATTCCACGAGCAATCGACATCCTTTGCTTTTGCCCACCAGAGAAATTGGTTCCCCGTTCCTCAACTGGACTTTCAAAGGTTTTCTCCATACGATGAATGAATTCACTGGCTTGGGCAATATTGGCTGCACGCTCCATTTCAAATAGAGTGGCATCTCCCTTACCCTGTCTCAAGTTATCTGCAATCGTTCCACTAAAGAGAATGGCACGCTGAAGAACGATAGAAACTGTTTTACGCAGGGTTCCTTCACTCACTTCTCGAATATCCTTGCCTCCGATTTTGATGGCCCCTTTCTGTGGGTCAAAGAGACGTGGAATTAATTGAGCCAAGGTTGATTTTCCTGCACCAGTTGCTCCAACTACGCCAACCATTTGACCAGGTTCGATAGTAAAGCTCACATCTTTCAGCATCGGTTCCTTGTCCATTGGATAGGTAAAGGTCACATTTTCAAAGCTAAGACTGCCGACCAACTCTTCATCTGGGACATCCTTGAAGGTCATGGCTGGCTCTGCGTCCAGAATTTCTCGAATACGACGCATGGAAATCATAGCACGACTGACAGAATTTCCCAAAAATCCAACCATGACAATGCTAAAGATAATCTGGCTCAGGTAATTAACAAAGGAAGCAATGGAGCCAACAACTGATGGATCCGACTGAACCATCCCTGCAACTAGCCAAATAGAGAGGAATACTGCCCCATAACCGACCAACATCATGAAAGGTTCCACTACTGAAAAGGCATAACCGATGTAAAGATTTTGACCGAGAAGCTCGTCTGAAACCTCCGTAAACTTAGCAAACTGCTCTTTTTCTTGGACAAAGGACTTGACCACACGAACCCCACGCAGATTTTCCTTGGCAATGGCATTGATGCGTTCAAGAAGGGTTTGAAACTTGGCAAAACGAGGCCCCATCATACCCATCATGACAGCAGTCAAACCAAAAATTAAGATCACCATGAGAACAATCACCCACCACAGAGAAGGTAGGGTTTGAACCGCCAAGATAAACGAACCGATGAACAAGAGGGGAAGTCTGAAAAGAATTTGGAAGGTCATCATGACCACGTTCTGAATCTGGTTGATATCATTTGTCATGCGAACGACTAGATTTCCCGCATTAAACTGTTCAATATTAGCATAAGAAAAGGTTTGGATTTTACGGAAGGCATCCTCCCGAAGGTCAGATGAAACCCCTTGGGCAATATAGGCTGCGAGGACAACATTGAGCCCACCAGCAACTAGACCGACCACGGCCACACCAATCAACCAAGCCCCGATACTATAAATAGCTTCATATTTCCCAGCAAGGAGGGCGTCTAACACTTCCTGCAGGTAACGCGGTTGCAAAAGTGAACTAGCAACCATCAAGCCTGTCATCAGGAGCGAAGCCAAAGCCTGCCACTTGTAGGTTTTTATTTTCTGAATCAGCATACTTTCTCCTTAAAAAATAGACAAAAGGGAGCGACAATGCGTCAGCTCCTTCTCATTCTGTTTGTGTGATGTTATTCTAGCAAAAAAGTGAGAACTTGTCAAAGAAGTCTCCTTGATACAAATTAGTGCGCTTTCATCTACAGTAATGCATGATAAAGTTTTTTATGGTAAAATAGTAAAAAGAAGGTTATAAAGGAGGGGAATATGGAAAAACAAACCATCGCCGTCTTGGGGCCTGGTTCTTGGGGAACTGCCCTTTCACAAGTCTTAAATGACAATGGACACGAGATACGTATTTGGGGAAATCTTCCCGAACAAATCAATGAAATTAATACCAATCATACTAACAAACACTACTTTAAAGATGTCGTTCTAGATGAAAATATCATTGCCTACACCGACTTAGCAGAGGCACTGAAAGATGTAGATGCGATTTTGTTTGTTGTCCCAACAAAAGTGACACGACTTGTTGCCCAACAAGTTGCAAAAACCTTGGACCATAAGGCTATCATCATGCACGCATCAAAGGGATTAGAACCTGATAGCCATAAACGATTATCAACTATCCTTGAAGAAGAAATTCCTGAACATCTCCGCAGTGATATTGTCGTTGTTTCAGGACCTAGTCATGCAGAAGAAACCATTGTGCGTGACCTAACTTTAATCACTGCTGCTTCTAAAGATTTACAAACCGCTCAATACGTTCAAGAACTCTTTAGTAATCACTACTTCCGACTTTATACCAATACGGATGTTATCGGGGTCGAAACCGCTGGTGCTCTTAAAAACATTATCGCTGTCGGTGCTGGAGCCTTACATGGTTTAGGATTTGGTGACAACGCTAAGGCAGCCATCATCGCTCGAGGCTTGGCAGAAATTACCCGCCTAGGGGTAGCACTCGGTGCCAATCCATTGACCTATAGCGGCTTATCTGGTGTGGGAGATTTGATTGTAACGGGAACATCCATCCACTCTCGTAACTGGAGAGCTGGAGATGCTCTTGGTCGTGGAGAATCTCTAGCTGATATCGAAGCCAATATGGGCATGGTAATCGAAGGAATCTCAACGACTCGAGCAGCCTATGAACTAGCGCAAGAACTTGGAGTCTATATGCCCATTACACAGGCTATTTACCAAGTTATCTACCACGGAACCAATATCAAAGATGCCATTTATGACATCATGAACAATGAATTTAAAGCAGAAAATGAGTGGTCTTAACCCTCTAGAGAAAGGATTCTTATGACATCAAAAGTTAGAAAGGCAGTCATCCCTGCCGCTGGACTTGGGACTCGATTTTTACCAGCAACCAAAGCACTTGCTAAAGAAATGTTGCCAATTGTAGACAAACCAACTATCCAATTTATCGTAGAAGAAGCTCTTAAATCAGGTATTGAAGATATTCTGGTTGTCACTGGTAAATCAAAACGTTCTATTGAAGACCACTTTGACTCAAACTTTGAGCTTGAGTACAACCTCAAAGAAAAAGGCAAACATGACTTACTAAAATTGGTAGACGAAACAACTGGCATTCGCCTTCACTTTATCCGTCAAAGCCATCCTCGTGGTCTTGGCGATGCTGTCTTACAAGCAAAAGCTTTTGTAGGGAATGAGCCCTTCGTTGTCATGCTTGGTGACGACCTAATGGATATCACAGATGACCATGCTGTACCTTTGACAAAACAATTGATGAACGATTACGAGACGACTCACGCATCAACAATTGCTGTTATGCCTGTCCCTCATGAAGAAGTTTCAGCATATGGAGTTATCGCTCCTCAGGGTGAAGGGATTAATGGTCTCTACAGTGTCGAAACTTTCGTTGAAAAACCAGCTCCAGAGGATGCTCCAAGTGATTTAGCAATTATCGGGCGCTATCTGCTCACACCAGAAATTTTTGAGATCCTCGAAAATCAAGCTCCCGGTGCTGGAAATGAAATCCAGCTTACCGACGCTATTGATACACTTAATAAAACACAACGTGTTTTCGCCCGTGAATTTACAGGAGCTCGTTACGACGTTGGGGATAAGTTTGGCTTTATGAAAACATCTATTGACTATGCCCTCAAGCACCCACAAGTCAAAGATGACTTGAAAGATTACCTCATCCAATTGGGAAAAGAATTATCTGAGGGGGAATAGAATTAGTTTCCAGTTAATAAATTAAGTCTCCAGCAAGTTGACTCTGGAGACTTAATTATTTTACAAATTTACATACAATTTAAAGATTTATGAGATATGTCTCTAAATCTACCAACTCAACTTCGGTCCTTAATGATGGATTACAGATTTTCAATCAAAAATCGATTTGAAGTTTTAATGATATTTGCTATTTTGGGGACGTCTAAATCATCTGTATACAGAAAATGTTTTTCCTTCTCCTTATTTTTAGCTAGAAACTCACTTCTTGCTTGTATTGATAAGTTGCCCACTCTTTCAATTTCTTTTCGAGAATCATCCCTATCTTTCAAGGTTTTTTCTTCGGCCATTAAGACACAATATTTTAGACCAATTTGTTTTTCTTTTAAGAAAGAAGCAATTTTCTTCAGTTGGTATTCAAAAATGACATACTCTATTACGACAGAGATGCCTCGAGTTATAAAATTATTGGTCAAGCTGATGATATTGTCCCAAAACAAATCCATGTAATAGCCCTCATCTTCCCAGGGAGCCACTATACCACCTTTAATCATTAAGTAAATCAAATCCCCCTCTATAACTGCACTTTTATCAAAAGAATAAGCTAACTCTTTACTAACAGTACTTTTCCCAACGCCTGGGGGGCCTGAAATAATGTAAACACAATTTTCCAACTTTATACCTCTTTTATTCTAATAATTCTTCAATCAATTTCTAATATTATAACATTTTCTATTTTTAAAATATATAATAAGACTGATACAACACTATATTCTAGAAACTTACGATACAAAAGAAATAAAAAAGCACACCATTCTCAATTTTCTGCAAAAAAACTTATTTACAAATGACTTAATGGGCGCTCACTTTCTCAAATCATCTACACACAAAGACTTATTTTTAGAGCTGTGTTGGTTCGAATAGTTCCAAAACCATTAAAAGCTACTCATTTTTCAAGTAGCTTTTTTTCTTATTCAAGTTTACATATTAGTCGTCACAACCCCATTCCCTTGTAGAAAAGCAAAACTGCGAGTCCTACGAATAACACTACCGCTCCTAACCTCTGGCTGGTACCATACATCCTTCTTTCTCCTCGAACTGGAAAGATAATTGCTAGAAATGCTCCGCCGACTGCACCACCGATATGGCCTGCTAGGCTGATTCCTGGAATCAGAACACTTCCAATAATGTTAACCACAAAAAGTGTCAGATAAGATTGGCCTAGCTGCTGGATATAGGGGTTCCGAGTAGCATAGCGAAGAACAATAATCGCGGCAAATAGCCCATAAAGAGAGGTAGAGGCTCCTGCTGCTAAGGATTTGGGACTAAATACAAAAACAAAGAGATTGCCCATCATTCCAGATAATAGATAGAGAAAGAAAAACTTCTTGGATCCGAAAATTTCCTCTACTTGCCTACCAAGATAATAGAGCGAAAGCATATTGACAATAAAATGCTCCCACCCAATATGAACAAAAATGGCAGAGAAGAGACGCCAAACTTGCTCAGGAAAGAGGCGAATAGCTGGCCCATACATGGCTCCAAATCGAAATAATGTATCTGCCCTGTCGAAGTTTCCACCTGCAGTGACCAACATTAGTAAAAATACCAAGGCCGTCACAAAAAGGAAGAAACTCGTCACAGGATAACGTCTATCAAAGATTTCCTTCATCAATTAATACCTCCTGAACAGGAATATCATGGTTTTCAGGGATAAAGTCCTGAATTTGACAAGGATATATCGTACTCAAAGTATGACCAGAAAAATGTTCCAGATAACGGTCATAATAGCCTCCACCGTATCCTATCCGATATCCTTTCGTCGTAAAAGCCAGACCAGGAACATGAATCAAATCAATCTGAGAGGCATCCACCACTTCCAAATCTCCCTGTGGTTCCAGTAAGCCAAAGGAAGTTTTTACCAACTGTTGCGGATCATAGACCACAAAGTCCATGCGCCCCTTGGGATAAGTTTTGGGGATCAGAACCTTCTTGCCGTCCTTCAGCGCCTGCTCAATCAGTTCCTGCGTTTGAAATTCATGAGGAAAAGAGAGGTAGCTTGCGATGACCCTGGCTTCTTGGTAAAAGGGATGGTGTAAAAGTCGTTCTGTTAAAGCTTGGTCTATAAACTGTTTTTGCTCTCGAGGGATAGCCTTCATTTCTTGCAAAATTTTCTTGCGTAGTTCTGCTTTCATAGATAATTCCTCTACTCTGTTGCCTTCTTTTTCAGGAAACTAGAAACCGCATCCACCCCAATAGCTAATGCTTCTTCCTTAGGGCTCATCTGAGGGTGATGAAGAGCGTAGGGACTATCGATACCCAACCAAAACATAACACCGTCTACCTTCGAAAGGAGATAACCAAAGTCTTCACCTGTCATAGCAGGTTCAATATCAATTAACTCAATTCCGTCTTTTTCTTCAAAGAAATCCATCAGTTCACGCGCCAAGGCTGGATTGTTCTCAACAGGCAGGTAACCACCTTGCTTGAGTTCAACTTCGACTTCCATATCAAAGGCAGCTGCAACTCCTTCTGCAACTGTTTTGACCCTCTTTTGAACCAAGAGACTCATATCTTGAGTCAAGGCCCGAATAGTTCCATGTAAAAAGGCTGTGTCTGTGATGACATTGTTGGTTGTTCCAGCTTGGAAAACTCCAAAGGTCACCACCGCTCCCTCGATTGGGTTGACATTTCGGCTGACCACTGACTGCACCTGGGTCACAAAGTAACTAGCCGCCACCAAGGCGTCATTAGCTTCATGTGGAAAGGCTGCATGTCCTCCTTTGCCTTTGAAACGGATCTTCACCTCGCAAGTCCCTGCAAAGAGTGTATGAGTATTGGTCGCAATCTGACCAACCTTCAAATCTGGCCGAACATGAAGACCATAAAATTGATCTGGTAACCAGTCCCCAAAAGCACCATCCTCATACATGAGCATGCCACCAGCTTCATTCTCCTCAGCGGGCTGAAATAGGAAGAGCAAATTATTTTTCGGTTGCTCCTCAAGAGCGTGCTCTAGACAGCCCAAAGCAATAGTCATATGAAAATCATGCCCACAAGCGTGCATGCGACCTTGGTGCTGAGAAGCAAAAGGAAGGCCTGTTTGTTCAACGATAGGAAGACCATCAATATCTGTCCGCCAACCAATGGTCCGCTCTGGCTGACTTCCCTGCAAATAGACCAAAATCCCTGTCTGCCAAGTACGAACTTGAACAAAGTCCTTGCCCGCAGTCAATTTCTCAATCACATCCAACAGATAAGCTTGAGTCTTGAACTCCTCCAAGCCAATCTCTGGAATCTGGTGCAAATCTCGTCTAGTCTGAATCAAATCTAACATCTATCTATCCTCCGATATAGCAGAAAGAGGCTGGAAGAAGGGTTCCGCCTCTTTATTACTTTTACAATTATAAGGTACGAAGCGCATCCTCTAGCGCTGTTTTTTGTTGAGTTTGGGCATCAATCTCTTTGATGATACGAGCTGGAACACCTGCTACCACCACGTTTTCTGGGACATCTTGGGTAACAATAGCTCCTGCTGCGACAACTGAACCACTACCGATTTGGACTCCTTCGATAACCACTGCATTAGCGCCGATAAGAACATTATCTCCAACACGGACTGGTTCAGCGCTAGCTGGCTCAATCACACCTGCAAGAACGGCACCTGCACCAACGTGACTGTTTTTCCCAACGATAGCACGGCCACCAAGGATAGCCCCCATGTCAATCATAGTTCCTGCACCAATTTCAGCACCGATGTTGATAACCGCTCCCATCATTATAACAGCATTGTCACCAATTTCAACTTGGTCACGGATAATAGCACCTGGCTCGATACGAGCGTTGATATCACGTTTGTCTAGCAAGGGAACTGCAGAATTGCGAGCATCTTGCTCAACAACATAGTCTTGATTTTCTACCAAACCATCGAGAAGCGGAGCCACGTCCTTCCAATCTCCGAATAGGACATTCCCTAGTTTGACAACAGAGCTTGGTACAGCAGTTGCAAGTTGTCCTTCAAAGGTTACTTTAACACTGGTTTTCTTTTCAGCATTGGCGATAAATTGAATAATTTCTTGTGCGTTCATTTTTGTAGCAGTCATAGGCGCCTCCTAGTTCATTTTAATGATACCTATTCTACCAAAAAAGGCCTCAAATTTGAAGCCTTTTTGTTTGTTTTTAGGTATGATTTTTAGGGATGTGAGATAAAACGTGCTGTCGGTAAAAGCAAGCCCCTACCGATACAACCTAAAAACACTCTTCACAACTATCTCCCCGTGTTTTATTGACTGTTCTAGTATAGCACACTTTTAGAATTAAGAAAAGACTTTTTATTTACTTTCTTTCGCTTCTTCTACCGATAGGAAAATCATGGGCAAAATAATAAGGGCCATAGCTAGAAGAAGGGACCAATCCACTACCAATCCTAAAAATAAAACACTCAAAAGGGCAGAAGAGAGAGGTTCACTGGCACTAATAACGGAAACCACCAAGGGAGAAACCAAGGACACAGCCTTCATAGAAATGAAAAAGGCAAAAGCCGTCCCAAAGAAAGCGATAATGAGACAAATCAAGATACTCCAAATATCAAGAGTAAAGGAAAGTTGATAAACTGGTGAGAGAACATTGCTAAATAAACCTGCTAAAATCATCCCCCACCCAACCGTGGGTACAAAACCATAGCGCTTCGCAAAAGGTTGAGGCAAGATAACATTAAACATGACCCCCATGGCACTCAGCAAACCCGTCACAAGTGCTAGCGGTGTCATGGATAATTGAGAGAGATCTCCCTTTGTCGCCATCAGGCAAACACCCAACATGGCAACCAAAACATAAAAAATAGCGCTTTTTGACGCTCGTTTTTGATAAACCAAGCGATTGTAAAAGAGGATAAAGACAGGGCTAATAAACTGTAAAATAGTTGCTGTCGCTGCGTTTGAGTATTCTACACAGAGATAGAAAAAATACTGAACTGAAAAAATCCCCAAAATAGAATAGGCTAAAAAGGGCAGGTAATTTTTCTTATCTCGCCAAATATCTAGCACTTGCGATTTTAATTGCACTGCAGACCAAATGAGCACAAGACTCCCTGCCAGTGTCAAACGCATAGAGGTAATCCAGCCAGAGGACACTTGATAATGAGTAAAGAAATATTCTCCTAAAATTCCACAGATTCCCCAGATTAAGCCAGATAGGAGCGAATAAATTGTTCCTTTAACAATCTTTTTCTGATACTGATTCATACCTTTATTGTAACACGAAAGGAAAAAAGAAAAAAGTGGCAATAGAAAAGTCCCATAAGATCTATAATGAAAAGTTACCAAACAACTCATTAGAAAGAATCATATGGAACAACTACACTTTATCACAAAACTACTCGATATTAAAGATCCTAATATCCAAATTATGGATGCTATCAATAAGGGTAACTTCTCAAAGTAACTTCCACTTTTACTAGCGGTGGAACTTAGTTTGGGAATTTAGCTGTTATCAATAGGGATACCCATAAAGAAATCATCTCTAACCTAGAATACGATGCCCTATCTTGTCCTAATTGCGAAAGTCAAATGAAGAAATATGACTTTCAAAAACCGTCTAAGATTCCTTACCTCGAAACGACTGGTATGCCTAATAGAATCATTCTGAAAAAGCGACGTTTCAAGTGCTATCACTGTTCAAAAACGATGGTGGCTGAGACTTCTATCGTCAAGAGGAATCACCAAATCCCTCGTATCATCAACCAAAAAATTGCTCAAAAGCTGATTGAAAAGACTTCTATGACCGATATTGCTCATCAGTTGGCCATTTCAACTTCAACTGTCATCCGCAAGCTCAATGACTTCCGTTTTAAGCCTGATTTTTCTTACCTCCCTGAGATTATGTCTTGGGATGAATATGCCTTTACCAAGGGAAAGATGAGCTTCATTGCGCAAGATTTTGATAATCTCAATATCATCACTGTTCTTGAGGGTAGAACACAAACTGTCATCCGAAATAACTTTCTTCGCTCCAATAGAGCTGTTCGCTGTCAGGTAAAAATTATTACTATGGATCTGTTTAGTTCCTACTATGCCTTAGCTAAACAGATTCGCTTTCGAATTTTTAGGCTCAGGCTAAAACAGTCTCCCAGACTGTTTCACTCCCAAACGCTAAAATCATGTTGGATCGATTTCACATTGTACAACATCTTAGCCATGCTATGAGTCGTGTTCGTGTTCAAATCATGAATCAATTTGAACGAAAATCTCATGAATACAAGGCTCTCAAGCGGTACTAGAAGCTCATTCAGCAGGATAGTCGTAAATTGAGTGATAAACGTTTTAATCGCCCTACTTTTCGTATACACTTGACTAATAAAGAAATTCTAGACAAGCTTTTGAGCTATTCAGAAGACTTGAAACACCACTATCATTTCTATGACTCTTGCTTTTTCAATTTCAGAATAAGGAACCGGATAAATTTTTCGGGCTCATTGAGGACAATCTAAAGGAGGTTCATCCCCTTTTTCAGACTGTCTTTAAAACATTTCTAAAGGACAAAGAGAAAATCGTCAACACCCTTCAATTCCCCTATTCAAATGCCAAACTGGACGCGACTAATAATCTCATCAAACTTATCAAACGAAATGCCTTTGGTTTCCGAAACTTTGAAAACTTCAAAAACGGATTTTTATCTCCCTAAATATCAAAAAGAAAGGACAAAATGTGGCCTTTCTCGAGCTTAGCTTTTCTTCAACCCACTACAGTTAACAAAGAGCCAATTAAAAAAAGAGAGAAGCAAACTGATTCTCTCTTAATGTATATAATATCTAGTTAAACAAAAAAGATACGCTTACATATCTCTGTAATGAATCGGGAAGACAGGATTCGAACCTGCGACACCTTGGTCCCAAACCAAGTACTCTACCAAGCTGAGCTACTTCCCGAGTTAAATAGAAAAATGCACCCTAGAGGAGTCGAACCTCTAACCGCCTGATTCGTAGTCAGGTACTCTATCCAGTTGAGCTAAGGGTGCTCATTAGTTTATGCCGAGGACCGGAATCGAACCGGTACGATCGTTACCAATCGCAGGATTTTAAGTCCTGTGCGTCTGCCAGTTC
>NZ_RJNW01000008.1:0-69587 GCF_003942765.1 Streptococcus mitis | reverse complement strand
GAACGCACTATCAAGAAGATCAGAGCCTACATCCAAGACGGAACTCAAAACTATCTTCGTGATGGTAAAATCCAAGTCAGCCAAGACGGTAAAACTTGGACAGATGTTGTGACAGTGGGAGATGGTGTAGCCAATAGTACACACGATGATTCATTGACAGATGGTTGGACACATGATTCTAAGATGCCAGGAAATCGTTACATCGAGGGTGAATTGACGACACCAGTCAAAGCCAACTATCTTCGTGTCCTCTATACAGCTGACTATGATGCTCGTTTTGTAGGATTTACAGAATTGGTGATTAATGATGGCGAATTTGTCAAACCAATCAATGATCCAACTGTAGAAGGAAACGGTGGCGAAAGCCGAGGCAACTTCTATACTAATCTCGTAGATGGAAAAGTCTTGACTAGCTACAAGGCGGAACAAGATAAGGGTGAATTGGTTTACCACTTATCAGAACCAACCAATGCCAACCATCTACGCCTTGTTTCAAGCCTTCCTGAAGGAGCGAAAGCACGAGTTCAAGCGAGAACACTTAAGGATGGACAAGAAAGTTGGACAGATCTTGGTGCCATTACATCTAGTCTCCAAACCTTGGCTATCCGAAATGGTGGTTCTCTTCTAGATGTTAAACTGGTCTGGGAAGGTGGCAAGGCTGAGTTTTATGAATTGGCGAGCTTCTATCAAGAATTGACAGAAGAACCTGTTCAATCAAGCAAGGGTGAAGAACCAGCACCAGTGCTTGAGGTACCTGAATTTACAGGTGGTGTAAATGCAGTTGAAGCTTTGGTACATGAGCTACCAGCCTACACAGGTCCATTATCAACCGTAGGTGACCAAGCTGCACCGACAGTAGAGAAACCAGAGTTTCAGGGTGGAGTCAACTCCGTTATGGCCTTGAAACACGAACTACCAGCCTACACAGGTCCATTATCAACCGTAGGCGACCAAGCCGCTCCAACAGTAGAGAAACCAGAGTTCAAGGGTGGAGTCAACTCAGTTATGGCCTTGAAACACGAACTACCAGAGTACACAGGGCCATTGTCAAGCGTGGGCGATCAAACTGCACCGACGGTAGAGAAACCAGAGTTCAAGGGTGGAGTTAACTCCGTTATGGCCTTGAAACATGAGCTACCAGCCTACACAGGTCCATTATCAACCGTAGGTGACCAACCAGCTCCGACAGTAGAAAAACCAGAATTTAAGCTAAGTTCGTTAGAAAAAGCTCAGACTCCAGAAGCACCAGTTCAAGTTGCCAAGGAAGACAAGAGATTGCCAGAGACTGGTGAAAAACAGTCAGAAACAGCTATTTTCTTGGCAAGCGTTGGACTAGCCTTATCTGCTATCTTTGTAGCAAAAAGTAAAAAAGATTAGTTGTGTATGACAATTAAACTCTCTCTTAACAGTATTCTAAACCAGTAGAGTGTATAGAACAAAAAAACCTGAGAAGTACAATTGACCTTCTCAGGTTTTTATTATCTAATTATTGATTGAGCAAAGAACAGATTGAAAAACCACCCAATTTTTGGGTGGTTAGTAATTTATTGTTGTGCTGGTTGAGGATTTTGGTTAGGCTGCCCTTGATTGGTACTTGGTTGTTGTGTCGCCGTATTCTCATTGGTTCCAGCATTGGGAGTAACTGTATTTGAATTTGGATTTGTGTTTGGTGTCGTTACACTTGACTGAGAGGTTGAAGTCTCTGGAGTCTGGTTCGCAGGAGCAGGTGTAGAACTTTGTTGAGTAGCAGGAGCAGTCCATGTAGGACGAGCTCCATTCTTAAAGACATATTCTCCACTCCTATATAAGCCCTCAGGCATAGTCCAATCTCCTGGGTGGTCATCTTCTGATAGGTAAGTCATCATTGAACGATAGACTGAAGAAGCAACTGTGAACCCACTGCCGATGACTGGAGTAAGACGATTTGAGTAACCTGTCCATACGGCCATCGAATATTTACGAGTATAGCCGACAAACATTTCATCCGGTGCAACAAGTTGACTTGATTTAATATGATTTTCGATTTCTTCATCTGAATAGTTAGAGGTACCTGTCTTACCGGCTTGAGGGAGCCATGAAATATAGGCATTAAAACCACTTCCAGAGGTCAAGACTGTTTTCATCATTTCTGTCATCATGTAAGCAGTGGTCTCTTTCATAGCTCGGGTACCAGGGTCAGAAAATTCTTTTTCGCTACCATCACTAAAGACAACTTTATTAATGTACATCGGTTTGTGATAGATACCACCATTGGCAAATGCAGCATAAGCAACAGCCATTTTTTCGCTACTTGCGCCGTATTGCTTATTAGATTCAGTTGTGTTACTTGATATGGCGTTAGAATAATGCATATCTGGATAGTCAATTCCTAAACCATTTAAGAAGGTTTTTGCACGATTTAATCCAACTTTGTTGAGTGTTTCTACAGCAGGAACATTGCGAGATTGCTGTAGTGCATATTGCAGTGTGATATTACCGAAGTATCCTCTATCCCAGTTGTAGACAGGGGTATTTGTTCCAGGATAATTATACGGGATATCGCGTACAATGGTAGCAGTTGAGTCATAGATATCAAATTCCAAAGCAGGAGCATAATCAGTGATGGGTTTCATTGTTGATCCCCAGTCACGATTGGTCTCCACAGCCTGGTTGGTGCCGAATGAAACATTACTTGCTTGATGACGAGCACCAAGTTGTGCAATAACGTTACCATTAGATACATCTACAATAGTCGAAGCTACTTGCATATCATCATCAGGATAAGTGACATATTGGTCGGTGTTATAAACATCCCAGAGTCGTTGTTGGATATCTTTGTCCACATTTGTATAGACATCCATACCTGTAGTAAGAAGGTTGTAACCAGTTTCTTGTTCAACTTGGTCGATTACTTCTTTAAGGTAGTTGTCCATGTATGCAGGATAACTGTTACCGGATTTCAGGCTTTGTAGACCATCGGTAACAGGGGTATTAATAGCTTTTTCATACTCTTCTGCGCTGATGTATTTCTGCCCCTTCATTTCCGAAAGTACCAAGTTCCGACGCTCTAGAGCAGCTTCTGGATGAGAATAAGGATCATATTGGTTTGGTGCTTGAGGCATTCCGGCTAGGAGTGCTAACTGTGGTAAGCTTAAATCCTTCAAGTCTTTTCCATAGTAATTTTGGGCTGCAGTTTGCATTCCGTAGTTACCGTTAGACATGTAGACTTTGTTGATGTAGTAGGTCAGGATTTCTTGCTTGGTTGCTTTTTGCTCTAGTTGAACGGCTAGCCAAGCTTCTTGAGCTTTACGTGACAAAGTTTGATCGGCAGTTGAAGTAGAAAAATAAGTTAATTTGATCAATTGTTGAGTCAAGGTTGAGGCTCCCTGGAGGCCTCCTCCGCCTTGGAGGTTTCTCAATGCCGCACCCATGATACGAATGGTGTCAACACCTCTATGATCAAAGAAACGGTGGTCTTCGATAGACACGATGGCCTTGACCAAATCAGTAGGGATTTCATTTGCTTGAGTATTTACTCGACGTTCAGATCCAAGGTCAGCGATCAGTTCGTTCTTATTGTCATAAATCTTGCTAGAGGTCGTCGCAACTAATTTACTTTCAGATAAGGTTGGAGCCTTGCTAACAAAGTAGAGGAAGACACCTCCACCTAATAGAAATAATGCGATAAATAATGTAAGGAACGTAATTCCGATATACTTTAAGAATCGCAGAATAGTTTGTTTGTTCATCTTGTTTTACCACCTAGTAAATGTTCTTTGATAATGTCGAGATAGGGAATTTGAGGGAAAGCCCCTTGCTTTACTAAATATCCGTATTCTTGAATATATCCAAGTGGCATAGATTTTTGCCCCTTATCTTGATGATAAAAGCGAATCAAATCAAATGCCGGCAACAAATAAGTTTCCTGTTTAGAAGAAAAATGAAGCAGTACGAAGCAAATACCCTGCTGTTCTAGAACTTGTTCCATATGTTGAATCTGGTGAAGATGGAAGTTCTTCATTGGAATAGCATTCTTTTGTCGTGTTTCCTTGGCTTCAAAGTCAATGTAATGTCCTCTATACACGCCAGAGTAATCTGTTGTGGAAGCTTGTCTAAAATAGGCTTCTACAATTTTGGCTCGACTACGTTGAGGATAGTCTACTCGGACAATTTGAACAGGCGTGGGTTTTTTATGGATAACTGCCATACCATGCGTCAGATAGTAGTCGTTTGTAGCGTTAATCATCTTTTCAAAAGTCATTCCTCGATTTGCGAAATTATTTGGTTGAGAAATGGATGTTTTGTTTTTTTTTGATGAAATTTTATGAGGATAGTTGACCATATTTCTCCTTATTGGTACAATGACATCACTCTATTATACCATAAAAATAGAAAGAAAGGTGTAAAAATGACTACAGCTTTAATTATGGGATATTCTAATTTTGACTTGGGTGTCTTTAACGAAAAAGATATCAGGTTAAAAATTATAAAGAAAGCCATTCGCCGTGATTTAGAAAGTTTGGCAGAAGAAGGGATTAACTGGCTGGTCTTTACAGGGAACTTGGGATTTGAATCTTGGGTGCTTGATGTCGCAAATGAAATGAAAGAAGAATATGATTTCAACCTAGCGACCATTTTTGATTTTGAAACACACGGGGAAAATTGGAATGAAGCGAATCAGCTTAAACTTAGCCAATTTAAGCAGGTAGATTTTGTCAAATATGCCTATCCTAAATATGAACATATGGGGCAACTACGAGACTACCAACGGTTTTTACTGGAAAATACTGATTTAGCTTATTTTTTCTATGATCCAGAAAATGAGACCAAATTAAAATTTATGGATACCTTGATGAAAAATCAGGAAGGGTATCGCATAAAAAGGCTAACGTTTGAAGACCTAAATGAGCTAGCAGAAAATTTTTCTGAAAAGTAAGCCTTTGACCTTGATTTTTGTTTGCCTTTTTTTATATAATAATACTATTAGAAACCGAGAATGGAGAGAGAGATGGCAAGTATTATTTTTTCAGCAAAAGATATTTTTGAGCAAGAGTTTGGACGTGAAGTCCGTGGATATAGTAAGGTTGAAGTTGATGAATTTTTGGACGATGTCATCAAGGACTACGAAACTTATGCTGCCTTAGTCAAGTCTCTCCGTCAAGAAATTGCAGAGTTGAAGGAAGAATTGTCTCGCAAACCTGAATCTGCACCGGTTCAAGCAGAACCACTTGAAATGACGGCTACAACTTCTATGACGAATTTTGATATTTTGAAACGACTAAATCGTCTTGAGAAAGAAGTATTTGGTAAACAAATTTTGGATAACTCTGATTTATAAGAGCTTATTTGAAAAGTGCAATTTTTGGATAATCGCGTGAGGAGAATTTCTTTTCATGAGGAAAGTCCATGCTAGCACAGGCTGTGATGCCTGTAGTGTTTGTGCTAGGCGAAACCATAAGCCTAGGGACGAGAAATCGTTACGGCAGTTGAAATGGCTAAGTCCTCGGATAGGCCAGAGTAGGCTTGAAAGTGCCACAGTGACGGAGTCTCTCTGGAAACAGAGAGAGTGGAACGCGGTAAACCCCTCAAGCTAGCAACCCAAATTTTGGTCGGGGCATGGAGTACACGGAAACGAACGTAGTACTCTGACTACTTTCAGCTGTAGGCTGTTAGCGGTAGACAGATGATTATCGAAGGAAGTGGTCCTAGTCACTTCTGGAACAAAACATGGCTTATAGAAAATTGCATATAGGTTGGGGCTGAGAAAACTTTCTCAACCTCATTTTTTAAAGTGGACATATAGAAAGGTCTTATAAGACTGAAAATGAAAAAAGAATTTAATTTAATCGCTACTGCTGCAGCGGGTCTTGAGGCTGTTGTGGGACGTGAATTGCGAGAGTTGGGCTACGATTGTCAGGTTGAAAATGGACGTGTTCGTTTTCAAGGAGACGTGAGAGCCATTATCGAAACCAACCTCTGGCTTCGGGCAGCAGATCGTATCAAGATTATCGTAGGAACGTTCCCAGCTAAGACTTTTGAGGAGCTCTTTCAAGGAGTTTTCGCTCTAGATTGGGAAAATTATATACCACTTGGAGCTCGATTCCCGATTTCAAAAGCCAAATGTGTTAAGTCTAAACTACACAATGAACCCAGTGTTCAGGCTATTTCAAAGAAGGCTGTTGTTAAAAAGTTGCAAAAACACTATGCCCGTCCAGAAGGTGTTCCTCTTATGGAGAATGGTCCTGAGTTTAAGATTGAGGTTTCTATTCTGAAAGACATAGCAACTGTCATGATTGATACGACAGGCTCCAGTCTCTTTAAACGTGGCTATCGTACCGAAAAGGGTGGGGCTCCTATCAAGGAAAACATGGCAGCAGCTATTTTGCAACTCTCTAACTGGTATCCAGACAAGCCCTTGATTGATCCGACCTGTGGTTCAGGAACTTTCTGTATCGAGGCAGTTATGATTGCTAGAAAGATGGCTCCTGGTCTTCGTCGCTCCTTTGCCTTTGAGGAGTGGAACTGGATTAGTGATCGTTTGATTCAAGAAGCGCGTACAGAAGCGGCTAAGAAAGTGGATCGTGAGCTTGAGCTAGATATCATGGGCTGTGATATCGATGCACGTATGGTGGAAATTGCTAAGGCCAATGCTCAGGCAGCAGGGGTTGCAGGAGATATTACCTTTAAGCAGATGCGCGTGCAGGATTTGCGTTCCGATAAAATCAATGGAGTGATTATCTCTAACCCACCTTATGGGGAACGCTTGTCAGATGATGCAGGAGTTACCAAACTCTATGCTGAGATGGGGCAAGTATTTGCACCGCTGAAAACGTGGAGCAAATTTATCCTAACTAGTGATGAAGCCTTTGAGACCAAGTACGGCAGTCAGGCGGACAAGAAGCGCAAGTTGTACAATGGAACTTTAAAAGTTGATTTGTATCAATATTTCGGTCAGCGTGTTAAACGTCAGGAAGTAAAGTAGGAAGGAAAACTCATGAGTAAGAAAAGACATGATCGTCATATAACAGAACATCAAGAAGCGCAATTTGATTTTGATGATGCCAAAGAGCTAACGGTTGGAGAAGCCATGCTAAAAAATGAAGAGGTGGAAGCAGGTGTATTGCCTGGAGATTCTATCTTGGACAAGTATGTGAAACAACATAAAGATGAAATTGAGGCAGATAAGTTTGAAACGCGTCAGTTTAGCAAGGATGATTTAGTTGAAAAAGAAGGGATAGAAGAGATAGAGGAGACTCAGACTCTGGATAATTTACTTCAAGAGCTTCGGGAGGAAACAGGAGTAACTTCTCCAGCTTCAGAAGATGAATTGAGTCAGTTTGATGATTTAGAATTAACACGAGTTTCAGAAACTCCTCTTGTTGAAGCCTCTGAGACTGAAGATATTCCAACACTTTATCGAGTCACAGATAGTGAAGATGGAAAAAGTAAGAAGAAATGGGTGCTTTACGGTATTCTAGCAGCCTTAGTGGTTCTTATCCTTGGAACTGGTTATTATGTTTATCGTCAAGTGGCTCGTTCGACCAAGGAAATCCAAACTTCTCAATCAACTACAAACACGCAGTCAGATGTGGAAGAATTCAATAATTTATATGATGCCTTCTATACAGATAGCAACAAAACGGCTTTGAAGAATAGCCAGTTTGATAAACTGAGTCAACTTAAAACCTTGCTTGATAAGCTAGAAGGTAGTCGTGAATATACGCTTGCAAAATCTAAGTATGATAGTCTAGCAACTCAAATCAAGGCCATTCAAGATGTCAATGCTCAATTTGATAAGCCAGCTATTGTAGATGGAGTTTTGGACACTAACGCTAAAGCTAAATCAGATGCTAAATTTACAGATATTAAAACTGGAAATACGGAGATTGATAAAGTGCTAGATAAGGCTATCAGTCTAGGTAAGAGTCAACAAACAGCTCCTTCAAGTTCAAGCTCAAGTCAAGAAAGTTCAAGTTCATCAACAGAGAGGGCTACAGACAACACAAGTCCATCTTCAAGCGCCTCAACAAATAGTTCAGTTTCTGCACGTGATGATAGCCATGGCGGTTTATCAAGTTCTGGAGTTGACCTCCAGAGAGCTTCGAGTCGTGTGCCGTTCAATCAATCAGCTGTTGATGATAGCAATAATTCTGCCTGGGATTTCGCGGATGGTGTCTTGGAAAAAATCCTAGCGACTTCACGCTCACGTGGTTATATCACTGGTAACCAATATATCCTTGAACGTGTCAATATCGTTAATGGCAATGGTTATTACAACCTCTACAAGCCAGATGGAACCTATCTCTTTACCCTTAACTGTAAGACAGGATACTTTGTTGGAAATGGTTCTGGACATGCGGATGCTTTGGACTACTAAGCAGTCGTTACAAAATTCTTTCTTTTCAAAAGTAAAAATGATAAAATAAAACAAATTAAACAAGAGGAGTGTCAAATGACAAAAGCTAACTTTGGTGTCGTAGGTATGGCCGTAATGGGTCGTAACCTTGCCCTTAATATTGAATCTCGTGGTTACACAGTTGCTATTTACAACCGTAGTAAAGAAAAAACTGAAGATGTAATTGCTTGCCATCCTGAAAAGAACTTTGTACCAAGCTATGACGTTGAAAGTTTTGTAAACTCAATTGAAAAACCTCGTCGTATCATGCTCATGGTTCAAGCTGGACCTGGTACAGATGCTACAATTCAAGCCCTTCTTCCACACCTTGACAAGGGTGATATCTTGATCGACGGAGGAAACACTTTCTACAAAGATACAATCCGTCGTAATGAAGAATTGGCAAACTCAGGTATCAACTTTATCGGTACGGGGGTTTCTGGTGGTGAAAAAGGTGCCCTTGAAGGTCCTTCTATCATGCCTGGTGGACAAAAAGAGGCCTACGAATTGGTTGCAGATGTTCTTGAAGAAATCTCAGCTAAAGCACCAGAAGATGGCAAACCATGTGTGACTTACATCGGTCCTGATGGAGCTGGTCACTATGTGAAAATGGTCCACAACGGTATCGAGTATGGTGACATGCAATTGATTGCAGAAAGCTATGACTTGATGCAACACTTGCTAGGCCTTTCTGCAGAAGATATGGCTGAAATCTTTACTGAGTGGAACAAGGGTGAATTGGACAGCTACTTGATCGAAATCACAGCTGATATCTTGAGTCGTAAAGACGATGAAGGCCAAGATGGACCAATCGTAGACTACATCCTTGATGCCGCAGGTAACAAGGGTACTGGTAAATGGACTAGCCAATCATCACTTGACCTTGGTGTACCATTGTCACTCATCACTGAGTCAGTATTTGCACGTTACATTTCAACTTACAAAGAAGAACGTGTACATGCTAGCAAGGTTCTTCCAAAACCAGCTGCCTTCAAATTTGAAGGAGACAAGGCTGAGTTGATTGAAAAAATCCGTCAAGCCCTTTACTTCTCAAAAATCATTTCATACGCACAAGGTTTTGCGCAATTGCGTGTAGCTTCTAAAGAAAACAACTGGAATTTGCCATTTGCAGATATCGCATCTATCTGGCGTGATGGCTGTATCATCCGTTCTCGTTTCTTGCAAAAGATTACAGATGCTTACAACCGTGATGCAGACCTTGCTAACCTTCTTTTGGATGAGTACTTCCTGGATGTTACTGCTAAGTATCAACAAGCAGTGCGTGATATCGTAGCTCTTGCTGTTCAAGCTGGTGTGCCAGTGCCAACTTTCTCAGCAGCTATTACTTACTTTGATAGCTACCGTTCAGCTGACCTTCCAGCTAACTTGATCCAAGCACAACGTGACTACTTTGGTGCTCACACTTACCAACGTAAAGACAAAGAAGGAACATTCCACTACTCTTGGTATGACGAAAAATAAGTAGGTCTGCCATGGGGAAACGGATTTTATTACTTGAGAAAGAAAGAAATCTAGCTCATTTTTTAAGTTTGGAACTCCAAAAAGAGCAATACCGAGTTGATCAGGTTGAGGAGGGGCAAAAAGCCCTCTCCATGGCTCTTCAGACAGACTATGACTTGATTTTATTGAATGCTCGTCTGGGGGATATGACAGCCCAGGATTTTGCAGACAAGCTGAGTCGGACTAAGCCAGCCTCAGTCATCATGATCTTGGACCATCGTGAAGAATTGCAAGATCAGATTGAGACAATCCAACGCTTTGCCGTTTCGTACATCTATAAGCCAGTTATTATTGATAATTTGGTGGCTCGTATTTCAGCGATTTTCCGAGGTCGGGACTTTATCGACCAACATTGTAGTCAGATGAAGGTTCCAACGTCTTATCGCAATCTGCGTATGGATGTAGAACATCATACCGTTTATCGTGGCGAGGAGATGATTGCTCTGACTCGTCGTGAGTATGACCTCTTGGCTACTCTTATGGGAAGCAAGAAAGTTCTGACTCGTGAACAGTTGTTGGAAAGTGTCTGGAAGTATGAAAGTGCGACCGAAACCAATATCGTGGATGTCTATATCCGTTATCTACGTAGCAAGCTTGATGTAAAAGGTCAAAAAAGCTACATTAAAACCGTGCGTGGTGTCGGTTACACCATGCAAGAATAGAAAGCAGTTGCAGTTATGTAACTGCTTTTTTTGAGGGGGTTCTCTATATATTGACATACGGTTGGGGCTTTGCTATAATCAGTTATGGAGGATACGTCTAATGAAAACAATAAAAAAATTGATGCAAATTGCATTAGCAGTCTTTTTCTTCGGTTTGCTAGCAACAAGTGCAGTATTGGCGGATGATGCTGATTCAGAAGGTTGGAAATTTGTCCAAGAAAATGGTAGAACCTACTACAAGAAGGGTGAGATCAAAGAAAAGGCCTGGCGAGTGATTGATGGCAAGTACTATTATTTTCATCATGTATCAGGAGAGATGGTTGTAGGCTGGCAATATATCCCGTTTCCATCTAAAGGAAGTACTATTGGTCCTTACCCTAATGGTATGAGGTTGGAATTTATGCCAATGCCAAGATGGTACTACTTTAACCAAGATGGTGTCCTACAAGAATTTGTTGGTAAGCAAGTTTTAGAGGCAAAAACTGCTACAAATACCAACAAACATCATGGGGAACAATATGATAGTCCAGCAGAGAAACGAGTCTATTATTTTGAAGATCAACGTAGTTATCACACCTTAAAAACTGGTTGGGTTTATGACGAAGGACATTGGTATTATTTACAGAAGGATAGTGGCTTTGATGCTCGTATCGACAGTTTGACGGTTGGGGAGCTAGTGCGTGGTTGGACCAATGATAACTCAACTTGGTACTATCTAGATCCAACAACTGCTGCAATGCAAACAGGTTGGAATTACCTTGGCAACAAGTGGTACTACCTTCGTTCATCAGGTGCCATGGCAACTGGTTGGTATCAGGAAGGCTCAACTTGGTATTATTTAGAGCAGTCAAATGGTGATATGAAAACTGGATGGCAATATCTCGGTAACAAGTGGTACTATCTCCGTTCATCAGGAGCTATGGCAACTGGTTGGGTGAAAGATGGTTCAACTTGGTACTATCTAAATGCAAGTAATGGAGATATGAAGACAGGTTGGACAAAAGTAGGAGGAAACTGGTATTATCTCAATTCCTCTGGAGCAATGGTTACAGGTAGCCAAACTATCGATGGTAAAGTTTATAACTTTGCTTCATCTGGTGAGTGGATTTAATATTGGAGGACATATAAATGAAACTTTTAAAAAAAACTATGCAAGTTGGACTAACAGCATTTTTCTTTGGTTTGCTAGCTACAAATACTGTATTTGCGGATACCACAGGTGGCCAATTTGTTGATAAGGATAATAGAAAATATTATGTAAAAGATGATCATAAAGCAATCTATTGGCATAAAATAGACGGTAAAACTTACTATTTTGGTGATAGAGGAGAGATGGTTGTCGGTTGGCAATACGTAGAAATTCATGGAACAGGTTATCGTGATAATTTATTTAATAATCGTCCAGTCGTAGAAATTGGCCTTCAGGAGAAGTGGTACTATTTTGGACAAGATGGTGCTTTGCTAGAACAAACAGATAAACAAGTACTAGAGGCAAAAACGTCTGAAAATACAGGAAAAGTATACGGTGAACAATATGCTCCATCTGCTGAAAAGAGAACTTATTATTTTGATAATAATTATGCTGTAAAGACAGGCTGGACTTATGAAGACGGCAATTGGTATTATTTAAATAAGCTAGGAATTTCTGGCGATGATTCTTACAATCCACTACCAATTGGTGAAGTTGCTAAGGGTTGGACTCAAGATTTCCATGTTACTTTTGGCATTGATAGAAGCAAACCTGCTCCGTGGTATTACCTAGACCCAGAAACTGGTATCATGCAAACTGGTTGGAAACAACTTGGCAATAAGTGGTACTATCTCCGTTCATCAGGAGCTATGGCGACTGGCTGGTATCAAGAAGGCTCAACTTGGTACTATTTAGATGCTGAAAATGGTGATATGAAAACGGGCTGGCAATACCTTGGTAACAAGTGGTACTATCTCCGTTCATCAGGAGCTATGGCAACTGGTTGGTATCAAGATGGTTCAACTTGGTACTACCTAAATGCAAGTAATGGAGATATGAAGATAGGCTGGTTCCAGGTCAATGGCAAATGGTACTATGCTTACAACTCAGGTGCTTTGGCAGTGAATACGACCGTAGATGGCTATTCTGTCAATTATAATGGCGAATGGGTTCAATAATGAAAGAGGCGATTGTGAAGGAAACAATCGCTTTTTTTGTGAAAATATAATAAAATAGATAGGAGAGAATAAATACTTGTAGGAAAAAATAATACTCTTCGAAAATCAAATTCAAACCACGTCAGCGTCGCCTTACCGTACTCAAGTACAGCCTGCGGCTAGCTTCCTAGTTTGCTTTTTGATTTTCATTGAGTATGAGACGGCTTTTTCGTCTAGCAAAAGGAAAAAATGACAAAAAAAGTTGGTGTCGGTCAGGCACATAGTAAGATTATTTTAATAGGGGAGCATGCGGTCGTTTACGGTTATCCTGCTATTTCCTTGCCCCTTTTGGAGGTGGAGGTGACTTGTAAGGTAGTTCCTGCAGCGAATCCTTGGCGTCTCTATGAGGAGGATACCTTGTCCATGGCGGTTTATGCCTCACTGGAGTATTTGGATATCAAAGAAGCCTGCATTCGTTGTGAGATTGACTCGGCTATCCCTGAGAAACGGGGGATGGGTTCGTCAGCAGCTATCAGCATAGCGGCCATTCGTGCGGTATTTGACTATTATCAGGCAGAACTGCCTCATGATGTATTAGAAATCTTGGTCAATCGGGCGGAGATGATTGCCCATATGAATCCAAGTGGTTTAGATGCTAAGACCTGTCTCAGTGACCAGCCTATTCGCTTTATTAAGAACGTAGGATTTACAGAACTTGAGATGGATTTATCCGCCTATTTGGTGATTGCCGATACTGGTGTTTATGGTCATACTCGTGAAGCCATTCAAGTGGTTCAAAACAAGGGCAAGGATGCCCTGCCGTTTTTGCATGCCTTGGGAGAATTGACCCAGCAAGCAGAAGAAGCGATTTCACGAAAAGATGCTGAAGGACTGGGACAAATCCTTAGTCAAGCGCATTTACATCTAAAAGAAATTGGTGTTAGTAGCCCTGAGGCGGATTCTCTAGTTGAAACGGCTCTTAGCCATGGTGCTCTGGGTGCCAAGATGAGCGGTGGTGGGCTAGGAGGCTGTATCATAGCCTTGGCAACCAATTTGACTCAAGCTCAAGAACTAGCAGAAAGATTAGAAGAGAAAGGAGCTGTTCAGACATGGATAGAGAGCCTGTAACAGTACGTTCTTACGCAAATATTGCTATTATCAAATATTGGGGAAAGAAAAAAGAAAAAGAGATGGTGCCTGCTACTAGCAGCATCTCTCTGACTTTGGAAAACATGTACACAGAGACGGCCCTGTCGCCTCTACCGACGGATGCGACTGCTGATGTCTTTTACATCAATGGTCAGCTACAGAGTGAGGCGGAGCATGTCAAGATGAGCAAGATTATTGACCGTTACCGTCCAGCTGGTGAGGGCTTTGTTCGAATTGATACTCAAAATAATATGCCTACGGCAGCGGGCTTGTCATCAAGTTCTAGTGGTTTGTCTGCCTTGGTCAAGGCTTGTAATGCTTATTTCAAGCTTGGATTGACTCGGAGCCAGTTGGCACAGGAGGCTAAGTTTGCCTCAGGCTCTTCCTCTCGGAGTTTTTATGGACCACTAGGTGCTTGGGATAAGGATAGCGGAGAAATTTACCCTGTAGAGACAGACTTGAAACTAGCTATGATTATGTTGGTACTAGAGGACAAGAAAAAACCGATCTCTAGTCGTGATGGGATGAAACTTTGTGTGGAGACATCGACGACCTTTGATGACTGGGTCCGTCAGTCTGAGAAAGACTATCAGGATATGCTGGTTTATCTCAAGGAAAATGACTTTGCCAAGGTTGGGGAGTTAACGGAGGAAAATGCTCTGGCTATGCACGCTACGACCAAAACAGCATCACCAGCCTTTTCTTATCTGACGGATGCAAGCTATGAAGCCATGGACTTTGTCCGCCAGCTTCGTGAGCAAGGAGAAGCTGGCTACTTTACCATGGATGCTGGTCCCAATGTCAAGGTTCTCTGTCAGGAGAAAGACTTGGAGCATTTATCAGAAATCTTCGGTCAACGTTATCGCTTGATTGTGTCAAAAACAAAGGATTTGAGCCAAGATGATTGCTGTTAAAACTTGCGGAAAACTCTATTGGGCAGGCGAATATGCTATTTTAGAGCCAGGGCAGTTAGCCTTGATAAAGGCCATTCCTATCTATATGAAGGGTGAGATTGCTTTTTCTGATAGTTACCGTATCTACTCAGATATGTTTGATTTCGCAGTGGATTTGACGCCGAATCCTGACTACAGCTTGATTCAAGAAACGATTGCTTTAGTGGAAGATTTCCTGATTTATCGAGGTCAAACTTTAAAACCTTTTTCTCTAGAAATCCGAGGAAAAATGGAACGAGAAGGGAAAAAGTTTGGTTTAGGTTCTAGTGGCAGCGTCGTTGTCTTGGTTGTCAAAGCTTTGCTAGCTCTATATAATCTTTCGGTTGATCAGGGTCTCTTATTCAAGCTGGCTAGTGTTGTCTTGCTCAAGCACGGAGACAATGGTTCTATGGGGGACATTGCCTGTATTGTGACAGAGGAATTGGTTCTTTACCAGTCATTTGATCGCCAGAAGGTGGCTGCTTGGTTGGAAGAAGAAAACTTGGCGACAGTTTTAGAGCGTGAGTGGGGCTTTTCTATCTCACAAGTGAAACCAGCCCTAGAATGTGATTTTCTAGTGGGATGGACCAAGCAAGTAGCTGTATCTAGTAACATGGTTCAGCAAATCAAGCAAAATATCAATCAGAATTTTTTAAGTTCCTCAAAAGAAACCGTGGTTTCTTTGGTAGAAGCCTTGGAGCAGGGGAAATCAGAAAAAATTATCGAGCAAGTAGAAGTAGCCAGCCAGCTTTTAGAAGGCTTGAGCACAGATATTTACACGCCTTCGCTTAGACAGTTGAAAGAAGCTAGTCAAGATTTGCAGGCTGTTGCCAAGAGTAGCGGTGCTGGTGGTGGTGATTGTGGTATTGCCTTGAGTTTTGATGAGCAATCAACTGAAACCCTAAAAAAACGTTGGGCCGATCTGGGGATTGAGCTCTTATACCAAGAAAGGATAGGACATGACGACAAATCGTAAGGATGAGCACATCCGCTATGCCCTTGAGCAGAAAAGTTCCTATAATAGCTTTGATGAGGTGGAGTTGATTCATTCTTCCTTGCCTCTTTACGACCTGGATGAAATCGATCTTTCGACAGAGTTTGCTGGTCGAAAGTGGAACTTTCCTTTCTATATCAATGCCATGACGGGTGGAAGCGATAAGGGAAGAGAAATCAATCAAAAGCTGGCTCAAGTGGCGGAAGCCTGTGGTATTTTATTTGTAACGGGTTCTTATAGCGCAGCCCTCAAAGATCCAGCAGATGACTCTTTTTCTGTTAAGTCTAGTCATCCAAATCTCCTTCTTGGAACCAATATTGGATTGGACAAGTCTGTCGAGTTAGGACTTCAGACTGTAGAAGAAATGAATCCTCTTATCCTGCAGGTGCATGTCAATGTTATGCAGGAATTGCTCATGCCCGAGGGAGAAAGAACGTTTAGAAACTGGCAATCGCATCTAGCAGACTATAGCAAGCAAATCTCTGTTCCGATTGTCCTCAAGGAAGTGGGCTTTGGAATGGATGTGAAGACCATCGAGAGAGCCTATGAATTGGGCGTTCGAACCTTTGACCTGTCAGGTCGTGGTGGCACCAGCTTTGCTTATATCGAAAATCGTCGCAGTGGCCAGCGTGATTACCTTAATCAATGGGGGCAATCTACTATGCAGGCCCTTCTCAATGCCCAAGACTGGAAAGACAAGGTTGAACTCTTGGTCAGTGGTGGCGTTCGGAATCCGCTGGATATGATTAAGTGCTTGGTCTTTGGAGCCAAGGCTGTGGGATTGTCACGAACCGTTCTGGAATTGGTTGAAACCTACACAGTTGAAGAAGTGATCGACATTGTTCAAGGATGGAAAGCAGATCTACGCTTGATTATGTGTGCCCTTAATTGTGTCACCATAGCAGATTTGCAAAAAGTAGACTATCTTCTTTATGGAAAATTAAAAGAAGCAAAGGATCAGATGAAAAAGGCGTAACCACCGCCTTTTTTCCATCTTCAGACCGAGGTGACTTTTTTGAAGTGTGATAAAATAGAAGGGAGAGGATGAACCTATGAGAAAATTTAAAATCTTTTTATTTATCGAAGCCTGTCTGTTGACAGGAGCTCTGATTTTGATGGTTTCAGAGCATTTTTCGCGTTTTCTGCTGATTCTATTCCTCTTTTTGCTTTTGATTCGCTATTACACTGGTAAGGAGGGCAATAATCTTCTTTTAGTAGTGTCAACTATTCTCTTCTTTTTCATCGTCATGCTCAATCCTTTTGTGATTCTAGCTATTTTTGTTGCGGTCATATACAGCCTCTTTCTTCTTTATCCGATGATGAACCAGGAAAAAGAGCAGACCAATTTGGTTTTTGAAGAGGTTGTGACGGTTAAGAAGGAGAAAAATCGTTGGTTTGGCAATCTCCATCATTTTTCAAGCTACCAGACTTGCCAGTTTGATGATATCAATCTCTTTCGCCTTATGGGTAAGGATACCATTCATCTGGAGAGGGTCATCTTAACCAATCATGACAATGTCATTATCCTCAGAAAGATGGTAGGAACAACTAAAATCATTGTACCTGTAGATGTGGAAGTCAGTCTTAGCGTTAACTGTCTCTATGGTGATTTGACTTTTTTCAATCAGCCCAAGCGAGCCCTCCGCAATGAACACTATCATCAAGAAACAAGAGACTATCTCAAGAGTAATAAGAGTGTCAAGATTTTCTTGACTACTATGATTGGAGATGTGGAGGTGGTCAGAGGATGAAAAAACAAGCCTATGTAATCATTGCTCTCACCTCCTTATTATTTGTCTTGTTTTTCTCCCACAGCTTGCTGGAAATCCTTGACTTTGACTGGTCTATTTTCTTGCATGATGTCGAAAAAACAGAAAAATTTGTCTTTTTGTTGTTGGTATTCAGCATGTCCATGACCTTTCTCTTAGCCCTGTTTTGGAGAGGTGTTGAAGAGCTTTCTCTAAGAAAAATGCAGACTAATCTCAAGCGTTTGTTGGCAGGGCAAGAAGTGGTTCAGCTTGCAGATCCAGATTTGGATGCCAGTTTCAAGTCCTTGTCAGGTAAACTTAACCTTTTGACAGAAGCTCTTCAAAAAGCAGAAAATCAGAGTCTTGCTCAGGAAGAGGAAATCATCGAGAAAGAACGGAAGCGGATTGCTCGGGATTTGCACGATACAGTCAGTCAGGAGTTGTTTGCGGCCCACATGATTTTGTCAGGTGTCAGCCAGCAGTCTTTGAAATTGGATAGAGAAAAGATGCAGACCCAGTTGCAGGGTGTCACAGCCATTTTAGAAACAGCCCAGAAGGATTTGCGGGTCTTGCTATTGCATTTGCGACCAGTTGAACTGGAGCAAAAGAGTCTGGTTGAGGGAATTCAAATCCTCTTAAAAGAGCTTGAGGACAAGAGTGATCTCAAGGTTAGTTTCAAGCATAATGTAACGAAATTACCTAAGAAAATTGAGGAGCATATCTTCCGTATCCTGCAAGAGTTGATCAGCAATACCCTCCGCCATGCCCAGGCCTCTTGCCTAGATGTCTATCTCTATCAGACAGATGTTGAATTGCAGCTGAAGGTGGTGGACAATGGGATTGGTTTCCAGTTAGGGAGTTTAGATGACCTGAGTTATGGACTCCGCAATATCAAGGAGCGGGTTGAAGATATGGCAGGGACGGTTCAGTTATTAACAGCTCCCAAACAAGGGCTGGCAGTTGATATCCGTATTCCCCTGCTCGATAAGGAATGATAAAGGAGTAAAGATGAAAATTTTACTAGTAGATGACCATGAAATGGTCCGCTTGGGCTTGAAAAGCTACTTTGACCTCCAAGATGATGTAGAAGTTGTGGGTGAGGCTACAAACGGATCTCAAGGCATTGACTTAGCCTTGGAATTACGTCCAGATGTCATTGTCATGGATATTGTCATGCCTGAGATGAATGGGATTGACGCGACCTTGGCTATCCTCAAAGAATGGCCTGAAGCCAAGATTTTGATTGTGAGCTCTTATTTGGACAATGAAAAAATCATGCCCGTCTTAGATGCAGGTGCTCGTGGCTATATGCTCAAGACTTCTAGTGCGGACGAACTACTCCATGCCGTCCGTAAGGTGGCTGCTGGAGAGTTGGCCATTGAGCAAGAGGTCAGCAAGAAGGTCGAATACCACCGAAATCACATAGAACTACATGAGGACTTGACTGCGCGTGAGCGAGATGTTCTCCAACTCATCGCCAAGGGCTACGAAAATCAGCGTATCGCAGACGAACTGTTTATCTCTCTCAAGACGGTCAAGACGCACGTGTCTAACATTCTTGCCAAACTTGAGGTTAGCGATCGTACCCAGGCTGCAGTCTATGCCTTTCAGCACCACTTGGTGGGGCATGAGGACTTTTAACAGATATGCAAAAATAATATTGGAGAAATAGCTGACCTTAGTATCAAAGAAGCAAGCAAGTACCTCTAGCGTCATTGAAAAGCGCATTCATTACTTGAAAAAAGTCGCCCATTTATGTTATAATAGACTGTATTTAAAAAATTTTAAGGAGAAATGACAGAATGTCTGTATCATTTGAAAACAAAGAAACAAACCGTGGTGTCTTGACTTTCACTATCTCTCAAGACCAAATCAAACCAGAATTGGACCGTGTCTTCAACTCAGTGAAGAAATCTCTTAATGTTCCAGGTTTCCGTAAAGGTCACCTTCCACGCCCTATCTTCGACAAAAAATTTGGTGAAGAGTCACTTTACCAAGACGTTATGAACGCTCTTTTGCCAAATGCTTATGAAGCAGCTGTAAAAGAAGCTGGTCTTGAAGTCGTTGCTCAACCAAAAATTGACGTAACTTCAATGGAAAAAGGTCAAGACTGGGTTATCACTGCTGAAGTCGTTACAAAACCTGAAGTAAAATTGGGTGACTACAAAAACCTTGAAGTATCAGTAGATGTAGAAAAAGAAGTAACTGATGCTGACGTTGAAGAGCGTATCGAACGCGAACGCAACAACTTGGCTGAATTGGTTATCAAAGAAGCTGCTGCTGAAAACGGTGACACTGTTGTCATCGACTTCGTTGGTTCTATCGACGGTGTTGAATTTGATGGCGGAAAAGGTGAAAACTTCTCACTTGGACTTGGTTCAGGTCAATTCATCCCTGGTTTCGAAGACCAATTGGTAGGTCACTCAGCTGGCGAAACTGTTGATGTCGTTGTAACATTCCCAGAAGACTACCAAGCAGAAGATCTTGCAGGTAAAGAAGCTAAATTCGTGACAACTATCCACGAAGTAAAAGCTAAAGAAGTTCCAGCTCTTGACGATGAGCTTGCAAAAGACATCGACGAAGAAGTTGAAACACTTGCTGAATTGAAAGAAAAATACCGCAAGGAATTGGCTGCTGCTAAAGAAGAAGCTTACAAAGATGCAGTTGAAGGTGCAGCAATTGATAAAGCTGTAGAAAACGCTGAAATCGTAGAACTTCCAGAAGAAATGATCCACGAAGAAGTTCACCGTTCAGTAAACGAATTCCTTGGAAACTTGCAACGTCAAGGTATCAACCCTGACATGTACTTCCAAATCACTGGAACTACTCAAGAAGATCTTCACAAACAATACGAGGGAGAAGCTGAGTCACGTACTAAGACTAACCTTGTTATCGAAGCAGTTGCCAAAGCTGAAGGATTTGATGCTTCAGAAGAAGAAATCCAAAAAGAAATCGAGCAATTGGCTGCAGACTACAACATGGAAGTTGCACAAGTACAAAGCTTGCTTTCAGCTGATATGTTGAAACACGATATCACAATCAAAAAAGCTGTTGAATTGATCACAAGCACAGCAACAGTTAAATAATCTTAGACTCTTCGAAAATCTCTTCAAACCACGTCAGCGTCGCCTTACCGTACTCAAGTACAGCTTGCGGCTATCTTCCTAGTTTGCTCTTTGATTTTCATTGAGTATTAATAAACAAAAATCCCACCTGAATTGGTGGGTTTTCTTATGCACTATTTTCCAAAAATCTCTTTGAGGTCTGCGTCTGTAATCCCAATCATGGCTGGGATGCTGTCCCAGTTTTCTTCTGTTAGGATGTAGGGTTGTTCAGAGGTACTTGATGTGGCTGTTTCAGAGATAGTTTGTTGCTTTTCTTCAACAGTTTCCAATAAATCACTGAAGCGTTCAATCAGATAGGTTTTTCGGGCTGTTCCGATGTGTTGGGTAGCATAGTCGAAGGCCTGTAATTCGCCTAGTAAGATAAGCTTGCTTTTGGCGCGTGTAATGGCTGTATAGATGAGATTGCGCTCCAGCATACGCCTACTAGCACTGGTGATAGGTAGGATGACAACAGGAAACTCACTTCCCTGAGACTTATGGATACTCATGGCATAGGCTAGGCGAATCTTGTACCATTCGTTACGTGGGTAAGAGACTTCGTTGCCATCAAAATCAATGACAATCTCGTCTTGTTTCGACTCGGTGTATTTACCAGGAATCAGGTCTGTGATAGCTCCTAAATCCCCATTAAAGACATTGATTTCAGCATCGTTGACCAAATGAATGACTTTGTCTCCCTTACGATAGTGGCACTGGGGAGCTTCAAAACTGAGTTGATCTTTCTGTGGTGGATTAAGGAGGTCTTGCATAAGTTGGTTGATGGCATCAATCCCTGCTGTCCCTCGGTACATGGGAGCCAGAACTTGGATATCACGGGCAGGGATGCCACTTCTGAGGGCAGCGCCTAAGATCTTTTCAATGGTAGCAGGAATATGACCACTAGCGATTTCAAAGTAGGAACGGTCAGCTTTTTTCTGGGTGAAATCAGCTGGCAAGATGCCCTGTCGAATCTGACTTGCTAGGGTGACGATGGTTGATTCTTCGCTTTGCCGATAAATTTTTTCCAAGCGAGTCTGAGGAATCAGGGGAATATGAAGCAGATCTGCTAGAACTTGTCCAGGACTGACAGAAGGCAACTGGTCGCTGTCGCCCACGATGAGGATTTTACTGTTAGAAGAGATGTTGGAGAAGAGTTGATTGGCCAGCCAAGTATCCACCATAGAAAATTCATCCACGATGATAAAGTCAGCATCTAGATAATCCTCCAGATGACTGGTATCATCGTCACCTGTCATTCCTAAATGACGGTGTATGGTCGCGCTAGGCAAACCAGTCAATTCATTCATGCGGCGAGCTGCTCGTCCAGTTGGAGCGGCAAGAAGAAGCGGCAGATTGCTTTTTTTCCTGAGGTCAAGTCCTTCTAAAAGGGCATAAACAGCGATGATACCATTGATAACAGTTGTCTTACCAGTACCAGGTCCACCTGTCAGGATAAAGACCTTATTCTGGATAGCATCACAAATAGCTTGTTTTTGAATGTGATCATACTCAATATCCAGCTCTTCTTCGACAGTAGCGATATGTTTTTGAATGGTTTCTAAATCATGACTCTTCTGTTTTCCTTTTTCAAGGATACGAACTAAGTGACTGCGGATGCCTTCCTCAGCGAAAAAGAGGCTGTTGTCAAAAATCTTGGTATCAACCTGCTGAACCTTGTCTTCTTCAATCAGGTAGGAGAGTTCTTGGGCTACTTGGCTGGGGTCCAGTTCCACGGGGCGGGAAGATTCAAGGAGAGTAAGGGTTTGTTCTAGTAAATCCCGTGCTTCAACATAGGTGTCCCCTGTTTCCATACAGGCCTGAAAAAGACTGTGAACTAGACCGGCACGGAAGCGTTCAGGAGCCTGACTTTCGATGCCTAGTTCTTCCGCTAATTGGTCAGCAATAGTAAAGCCCAAACCCTTGATATCCTCAACTAACTGGTAGGGATAATTTTCAACCACATCAAGGGTTTCTTCTTTGTAAAAGTCTTGAATCTGAAAGGCTAGTTTATTGGGAATGCCGTAGTTGGCTAGTTTGGCCAAGACCATCTCGGTTCCGTAGTTGAGACGGAGGGTGGAGACGAAAGCCTCGCGATTTTTGGCAGAGAGTCCTGCAATGCCTTCTAGCTTTTCTGGGTGTTGCAGAATTTCGTCAATGGTATTGTCGCCATAGGTATCCACGATTTTCTGAGCTGTCTTGAGACCAATTCCCTTGAAATGGCTACTTGAAAAGTACTTGACCAAGCCCTTGCTAGTTGGTTTTGCGCGTTCATATCGGCTGATTTGCAGTTGTTCCCCATACTTGGAGTGTTGGACAATTTGCCCCCAAAAAGTATAGTCTTCTCCCTCAATCACGTCAGCCATGGTACCAGTGACAATGATTTCAAAATCATCAAAATCCTCTGCGTCCGTATCGTCAATTTCTAGGAGGAGGATGCGATAAAAATTGCTGGGATTTTCAAAAATAATCCGTTCAATGGTTCCAGAAAAATAAACTTCCATAAAATTCCTTTACATGAATAGGTGAGAGTTGGGGTTGTTTCTATCCTAGTTATACTGGGTAGTGAATAATCATCTTCTCACGATAGAAGAAGAGGCTGAGATTGCTGATTCTCGGCCTCTTAGGTCTCTTAAAATGTTCCGATACGAGTGATTGGCCAGAAGCGGAATTTAGCTTCTCCTGTGATATCTTTTGCTTTGAAGGTACCTACGTGGCGACTGTCGCTCGAAACCAAGCGGTCATCTCCGAGTAGAAGGTATTCTCCTTCTGGGACAGTAAAGCTAAAGTTGGTATTATAGTTGACATCAACTGTAAAGGCTTGGGCTTTTTCAGCAATACTTCTAAAGAAAGTTCCTTTATTTCCTTCAAAGCCCTTGCCTGAGTATGTGCTTTGGAGTTTGTCATCCTTGAAGCGTTTGATGTAGTCAGCTAGGTAAGGCTCATCTGTCTCTTTATCATTGATGTAAAGTTTATCGTTTTCGTAACGGATGGTGTCGCCAGGCATTCCGATGACACGTTTGACGATGTCCTTATTTCCATCTTCCTCATGGGCAACCACGATATCAAATCGGTCAATAGGTAGGTGTTTGACAACAAAGAGAATTTCGCCATCCGCTAGGGTAGGATCCATGGAATGCCCTTCTACGCGAACATTGCTCCAAAAAAAGATACGACTTAAAGCTAGTAATGACAGAATTAGGAGGAACAATCCCCACTCTTTTAAGAAATTTTTAAATGAATTCATAACTTACCTTTCTAAGCGTTTTTTCGCTTTTTCAGTATTTTTAAAGTGCAATTTGGCGCAGAAATTGAGTCCTTGCATACCATAGGCTTGCAAAATCTGGTTAGCCACCTTATCAGAAGCCGTTCCAGCTCCACTTGGAAGTTGATAGCCCAGCTCTCGTCCCAGATTTTCAAGATTTTCTAGAAAGAGATCACGCGCAATGATAGAAGAAACTGCGACAGCCAAGTATTTGCCCTCAGCCTTTTCTTCTAAGCTGATAGGATTGCTGAAACGATTGGCCTCTTGTGCCAAGTACTTGTCATAATTTTTAGCACTGGTAAAGGCATCAATCACAATTTTCTCAGGCTGAATGCCTTTTTGAAGGAGGAGATAGATAGCCTGATTATGGAGGGCTACCTTAACAGAAACAGCATTGTAGCGGTCTCCGATGATCTCGTTGTACTTGCTTGGTGAGAGAAGCAGTGCCTGGTGCTGGATTTTTTCTTTGAGGATAGGGGCAATCTGACGGATCTTTTGGTCAGTCAGAGTTTTGGAATCCCCCACACCGAGTTTTCGCAAGAAGGCATGCTGGTCAGGTGTGACAAAGGAAGCCACAACTGCAAGCCCACCAAAGTAGGAACCATTCCCTACTTCATCTGTCCCAATCAAAGGGAGATTTTGTCCGCTAGTTTCCTCTACAACTTGATATCCAAAGAAACTAGCATATTTCTCGGCCCCTTCACCCTGAAGCAAGACCTTTCCAGAAGTATAGATAGAAACCGTTGCTTGAGGTAGTCGTAAAAAGTAGCGAATATAGGGATTCTTGCTGGGAGCCAGACTGGTTTGATAGTGTTCAAGAAAAGCCTGAATCTCCTTTTCGCTTGGTGTGAGTGTTATACTTGCCATAGTTTCTATTGTACCACAAAAGCAGGCAAATTTGTAAAAACTGACAAAATTAGCGAATTTTGGTATAATATCGTGAGGTGAATTTTATGGCAAATCTAAATCGATTCAAATTTACATTCGGGAAAAAATCATTAACCTTGACGAGCGAACATGATAACCTTTTTATGGAGGAAATCGCCAAGGTTGCGACAGAAAAATACCAAGCAATTAAAGAACAAATGCCTAGTGCAGATGATGAAACAATCGCTCTTTTGTTGGCAGTCAACTGTTTATCGACTCAACTCAGCCGTGAGATTGAATTTGATGATAAGGAGCAAGAATTAGAAGAATTGCGCCACAAGCTTGTGACTTGCAAGCAAGAACAGAGCAAGATTGAGGATTCCTTATGATTTCACTCCTTCTTCTATTGGTCTTGGCTTGGGGATTTTATATCGGCTATCGTAGAGGCCTGCTCTTACAGGTGTATTACCTGATTTCAGCCATGGCATCGGCTTTTGTGGCTGGCCAGTTTTATAAGGGGCTTGGAGAGCAATTTCATTTGCTGCTCCCTTATGCAAATCCACAGGAAGGTCAGGGAACTTTCTTTTTCCCATCGGATCAACTCTTTCAGTTGGATAAGGTCTTTTACGCAGGGATCGGCTACTTGCTTGTATTTGGGATTGTCTATAGCATTGGTCGTTTGCTTGGTCTCCTCTTACACTTGATTCCTAGTAAAAAACTGGGTGGTAAGTTGTTCCAAGTTTCAGCAGGGATCTTGTCCATGTTGGTGACCTTATTTGTCTTGCAAATGGCTTTGACAATCTTAGCGACCATTCCCATGGCAGCTATACAAAATCCTCTTGAAAAGAGTATCGTCGCAAAACATATCATCCAGAGCATACCAGTAACAACTAGTTGGCTCAAACAAATCTGGGTGACAAATTTAATCGGATAAAAAGGGCAGGAATTTTCCTAGCCCTTTGTTTACAGATTGACTAGAATCTATCAGAATGTAAAAAGCTAATACTCTTCGAAAATCTCTTCAAACCACGTCAGCGTCGCCTTGCCGTAGGTATGGTTACTGACTTCGTCAGTTCTATCTACAACCTCAAAACACTGTTTTGAGCAACCTGCGGCTAGCTTCCTAGTTTGCTTTTTGATTTTCATTGAGTATACCACACCTAGACATTCAAAGACAAGGAAATAAAGATGAATAAGAAAATATTAGAAACATTAGAGTTCAATAAGGTCAAGGCCTTGTTTGAACCCCATTTGTTGACCGAGCAGGGGTTGGAGCAGTTGAGACAGCTGGCTCCGACTGCTAAAGCGGATAAAATCAAACAGGTTTTTGCTGAGATGAAGGAAATGCAGGCTCTCTTTGTCGAGCAACCGCATTTTACCATTCTTGCAACTAAGGAAATTGCAGTAGTCTGCAAGCGGTTGGAGATGGGGGCGGATCTCAATATCGAGGAGTTCCTACTCTTGAAGCGCGTGCTTCTTGCTAGCCGAGAATTGCAAAGTTTTTACTCCAATCTGGAAAATGTTAGCTTGGAAGAATTAGCTCTCTGGTTTGAGAAATTGCATGATTTTCCGCAAATACAAGGAAATCTCCAGGCCTTTAATGATGCAGGTTTCATTGAAAATTTTGCCAGTGAAGAATTAGCGCGCATCCGTCGAAAAATCCATGATAGCGAGAGTCAGGTGCGCGATGTTTTACAGGACCTGCTTAAGCAAAAAGCACAGATGTTGACAGAAGGGATTGTTGCCAGTAGAAATGGCCGTCAGGTTTTACCAGTCAAAAACACCTACCGCAATAAAATTGCAGGTGTCGTTCATGATATTTCTGCTAGTGGAAATACCGTCTATATCGAACCCCGTGAGGTGGTCAAACTGAGCGAAGAAATTGCCAGTTTACGAGCAGATGAGCGCTATGAAATGCTTCGCATTCTCCAAGAAATTTCTGAACGTGTCCGTCCTCATGCGGCTGAAATTGCCAATGATGCTTGGATTATCGGCCATCTGGACTTGATTCGTGCCAAGGTCCGCTTTATCCAAGAAAGACAAGCAGTTGTTCCTCAGCTATCAGAAAACCAAGAGATTCAACTGCTCCATGTCTGTCATCCTCTGGTCAAAAATGCCGTCGCAAATGATGTCCATTTTGGCCAAGATTTAACAGCCATTGTCATTACAGGTCCCAATACAGGTGGGAAGACCATCATGCTCAAAACTCTCGGTTTGACACAGGTCATGGCCCAGTCAGGCTTACCTATTTTAGCAGATAAGGGAAGTCGTGTTGGTGTTTTTGAAGAAATCTTTGCTGATATTGGCGATGAACAGTCTATTGAACAGAGCTTGTCTACCTTCTCTAGCCACATGACCAATATTGTGGATATTCTTGGCAAGGTCAACCAACATTCACTCTTACTCTTGGATGAGTTGGGGGCTGGTACAGATCCCCAAGAGGGAGCAGCCCTTGCCATGGCTATTCTGGAGGATCTTCGCCTGCGTCAGGTCAAGACTATGGCGACGACCCACTATCCAGAACTCAAGGCCTACGGTATTGAGACAGCCTTTGTGCAAAATGCCAGCATGGAGTTTGATACTGCAACTCTACGCCCGACCTATCGCTTTATGCAGGGTGTTCCTGGTCGAAGCAATGCTTTTGAAATTGCTAAACGTCTAGGCCTATCTGAAGTTATCGTAGGGGATGCCAGTCAGCAGGTTGATCAGGACAATGATGTCAATCGGATTATTGAGCAACTGGAAGAGCAGACGCTGGAAAGTCGTAAACGCTTGGACAATATCCGTGAGGTGGAGCAAGAAAATCTCAAGATGAACCGTGCTCTCAAAAAACTTTACAACGAGCTTAATCGTGAAAAGGAAACAGAGCTTAACAAGGCGCGTGAACAGGCTGCTGAGATTGTGGACATGGCCCTAAGTGAGAGTGACCAGATTCTTAAAAATCTCCACAGTAAATCCCAACTCAAGCCCCACGAAATAATTGAAGCCAAGGCCAAGTTGAAAAAATTGGCTCCTGAAAAAGTAGATTTGTCTAAAAACAAGGTTCTTCAAAAGGCTAAGAAAAAACGAGCTCCAAAGGTGGGAGATGATATCGTGGTGCTCAGTTATGGCCAGCGTGGTACCTTGACCAGTCAACTCAAAGATGGCCGCTGGGAAGCCCAAGTTGGCTTGATTAAGATGACTTTAGAAGAGAAAGAATTTGACCTCGTTCAAGCCCAGCAAGAAAAGCAAGTCAAGAAGAAACAAGTCAATGTCGTGAAACGAACTTCTGGTCGTGGCCCACAAGCCAGACTGGACCTTCGAGGCAAACGTTATGAAGAGGCCATGAATGAGCTAGATGCCTTTATCGACCAAGCCTTGCTTAACAATATGGCCCAAGTTGATATCATTCACGGTATCGGTACAGGTGTCATCCGTGAAGGTGTCACCAAATACCTACAAAGAAACAAACATGTCAAGAGTTTCGGCTATGCCCCACAAAATGCTGGAGGCAGTGGTGCAACTATTGTGACCTTTAAAGGATAAGAAAAGCCTGAGGAAATACAAGATTCCTCAAGCTTTTTTGATTTCTAGACTAGATGTCTAAAGGTTGTCCTGTGTGATTGAGTTGTGTGACAGTAACAAAGAAATCCTCTCTCATTTGAGTCAGAAGTTGATTTGGATAGATTTTTTCAAAGTTATTGAGACTAGCAAAAATGTGTTTTGCAAGCTCTAGACCTCTGATATCATCCTGTCTGAGAAAATTATTAGCCCGTTCCATGGAAATATTAATTATTTCTATCATCTTGGTACTCAATAGAGGGAAGGCGTTAATGACTTCCAGAGTCTTCATCGCTAAATTCTCAGCCTTATCATAGTAGCCATTGACAGAGTAATGCTTGATAGCAGTTCTTAAGCAGGCAATATAGTAGTCAGCAGTACGGATTGAATGGTATTCAGTCTGTTTTTTAGAGTATCTAATAAGTGGTAGAGCCTGTAATTTATGAAATTCCGTTGGAAACATCTGTGTTTTGAGACTATCAAAGGTTTCTTTATCAATTCCAATATTAGAAAGAATCTCTTCAAATTTTTGAATGGTTATTCGAGATTTCCTTTGCTCAAACTGACGTAAAAAATGTGGAGTCACTGTAGTTCCAGCAGCTTCCTTCTGTGTAAACACTCTTTCCTCACGAATAGCTTTATAGACTAATCCATACACACTTTCATCTTGCACTCTAAATCTCCTAGAGTCCTTTTTTCCATTCTATCATAATTCTACCAATTTTAAGGTGTTTTTTAGAAAAAAGTAAATATAGTTCCCTTTTTTTGACGAGGATAGAGCAATTATATAATAAAGGTAAATATAGGTTCGTTTTTCGTGAATCTAGTAAAGTCCATGCTATACTGTAACCGTAAACAATAAAAATATAAAGGAGGTTTTTGAATACGAAGTCAAAAACAGTTTTAGTGACTAGTCTAGCGCCTGCAACATTAGGTTTGGTCTCTCTTGTAGATACAGCAGGAGTTTTACCTCTCTCAAGTCAATTTGTTTCAGCTCAAGAACGAGTAGAGACACGTTATTTAACAGCTGAAGAGAAAGCTATTGATATCAAGGCTGAGGTAGTTGATGACGATCATTCAGTTCTAAAAGTAAAACCCAAAGAAAACTTTAAAGGATTTCTTCGTGGAGGAGAAACTTCTTTAATTCCTGTAGTAAATAATACTGATACAGAAGAAGTAGTATGGGCGTATAAAGGTCCTGAGTATGGATCTATAGAACAAGGTAAAGGATTTGAAGATAAATGGGTTGTTCCTCGTAGAAGAACTGAAAATGTTTCTAAGAAAATACCGGATGGACGATATTATATTCGATTAGGTGTTCCAAATGCTGTGAGTTTAAAGTCTTCTGATTTAGGAAATTCGAATGTTTTTACTATTAAAAATGGGAGGTTTGTGAAAACTGAAACCAGGTCAACACCAAAACCAGATGAGAAGCCAACACCAACACCTACAGTTCAATATGGTTGGTCCGGTAACTCATACTACCAAAATGGTCAAAGAGTCGTTAATAAATGGGTTTTTGATGTTCATTACAATAGCTACTACTTTATTAACGTGAATGGAAACTATGTTCAAAATGCTTGGTCAGGCAACTACTATTTGAAGTCAAATGGTAAGATGGCTAAAGGTGAGTGGATCTACGATAGTAACTACAAATCATACTACTACTTGACAGCAGAAGGCAGTTACGCTCGTAACACTTGGGTAGGCAATTACTACCTTAAATCAAACGGTAAGATGGCTGTCAATGAACGCACACCAGATGGTTATCGTGTAGATGCATCAGGTAAATGGATTCGCTAATATAATTTGACTAATAGGTCCTAAATTTTGGAGTTTTGTCAACTATAGTAAGTTTACGACAAGATAAGATTGAGAAAGGACAAATTTTGTCCTTTCTTTTTGATATATAGAAGCATTAAAAACAGAAGAAAGTATGGAAAATTGCAGACTTATTACTTATAGCTGTAATGCAGTTAATGGTTTGTATGAGTTGGAAATGCTAGAATCATGAATGTTTCTTATTTGGATTTTAATTAACGTTCACTTTTGATAAAATATCATGTTTGTGTTATAATGTAATCGTAAACAATAAACATCTAAAGGAGATTTTTTATGAAAACAAGATCTTTATTGGTAAGTTCGCTGCTAGCAACTTCCTTGTTAGGAGCAGGAGTGCTTGTAGCTCAACCCACAGAGGTTCATGCTTTGACGGATGTTAGCGTTAATGACACGGAATTTCCGCTGACACTTACATTTGTCAATGTTCAAGACAACCCAAATTATTACCAAAAAATGTTGTTAGATATTCAAAAAGAACCGGGCTATATCAATAACAATTTGCATTATGATATTGTTAATGAGGATACGGGTGCACTTGTATATACTGACTATACAAGCTATAAAACAAATGAGACTAGATTTAGAGAAGATATTTCAACTTCAGCACTAAAAGATGGAACATATCATATTGATATGTATACAAAGGATAATTTTGGTAAAAAAGCTTTCGGTCGCTCAGTATCGTTTAAAATAGCAGGGGGCCAATTTCAATCATTTCCGGCTTCTGCTGCTCAAAGAACTGAAGATAGAAGTCCTGTTCTGACTGATGATAAAGCAAATAGTGCAGAGTTTCCTTTGAAACTGAGCTTTATTAATGTTCAAGATAATCCAAATTATCGTCAAAGAATGTTGTTAGATATTCAAAAAGATTCTGGCTATATCAATAACAATTTGCATTATGATATTGTTAATGAGGATACAGGGTCACTTGTTTATACTGACTATACAAGTTATAAAACAAATGAAACTAGATTTAGAGAAGATATTTCAACATCTTCACTAAAAAATGGTACATATCATATTGAAATGTATACAAAGGATGATTTTGGTAAAAAAGCTTTCGGTCGCTCAGTATCTTTTAAAGTAGCAGGAGGTCAATTTCAATCTTTTCCAACTTCTACTATTCAAAAAAATATCAAGTATACACTGCCCGTTTTAAATGATCCTAAAACAAGTAATTCCGAATATCCTTTGAAATTGAGCTTTATTAATGTTGAAGGCAATCCAAGTTATAGTCAAAGAATGTTGTTAGATATTCAAAAAGATTCTGGCTATATCAATAACAATTTGCATTATGATATTGTTAATGAGGATACAGGGTCACTTGTTTATACTGACTATACAAGTTATAAAACAAATGAAACTAGATTTAGAGAAGATATTTCAACATCTTCACTAAAAAATGGTACATATCATATTGAGATGTATACAAAGGATGATTTTGGTAAAACAGCTTTCGGTCGCTCAGTTGCCTTTAAAGTTGTAGGGGGGCAGGCTCAACCTGATTTCACATCAGGAGCGACACCAACGCCAACACAATCTGGGTGGGTAGGTTCATCCTATTACCAAGATGGTGCGAAAGTAAAAAATAAATGGATTTTTGATAAGAACTATAATTCTTATTTCTATCTAGATGCCTCAGGAAATTATGTCCAAAATGCATGGGTTGGAAACTACTATCTCAAAGCAGGCGGTTACATGGCTAAAAATGAGTGGATTTTTGATAAAAATTATGGATCATTCTATTACTTGACATCGGAGGGAAGTTACGCACGTAACACTTGGTCAGGCAGATATTATCTTAAAGGCAATGGTAAGATGGCTAAGAGTGAGTGGATTTACGATAAAAACTATGGTTCTTATTATTATATTACCGCTGACGGAAGTTATGCCTATAGTAAATGGGTAGGAGATTATTATCTTAAAGGTAACGGTAAGATGGCCGTCAATGAACGTACACCAGATGGTTATCGTGTTGATGGATCAGGTAAGTGGATTCGCTAACATAATTTGAGTAATAGGTCCTAAACGCTCTGATTTAGGACCTATCTTTTAGATAAAGTGAATGAGAGAAAAAAATATTATTAGCTAGCGCCTTAGTATTGAGCGTGTTTACAGCAGGATATGTCAATGGAGTTGTACAAGCAGATTTACTAAGTGCAGAAACGCTAAATATCAAATCTTATAAAAAATGGATTTTTTGAAAAAGATTTAAGTAAATCATTAGTAGCAACAAATGTTGTATTAGTAGAGAAAAGAGAGAGAATAGAAAGACCTCTATACACGGGATATCAGTCTATCGATAGCATTGATTCAAATTATATAACAGAGTATAAAATGTATAAAGATTTTTATTTTACTATAAACGGTAAAGATATAGTATTTAATGTGTCAGATTATGGAATCTATACGATGAATGTTGAATCGAACAGAGTAACATATAAAGTGACTGTAGACGTTCGATAACATAATGAATAGGGGTTAACGTATTATATTTGGTTGACTAAGCTGGAAGTTGTTTCGAAGGAGCAGAAATCAACTAGTAAGCCAAGTGTAGAAAATAAAAAAGAAACTGATAATGCAAATAATAATACTCTTGCTAAACAAAGTGGTTGGTTAGGTTCATCCTATTATCAAGATGGGATGAAAATCATGAATAAGTAGATATTTGATAAAAACTATAATTCCTACTTTTATCTAGATGTATCAGGAAATTATGTTCAAAACGCTTGGGTAGGCAATTACTACCTTAAATCAAATGGTAAGATGGCAGTGAATGAGCGTACCCCTGATGCTTATCAAGTTGATGGCTCAGGCAAGTGGATCCGCTCTTAGAGTACTCATACAGCTAGCAGTTCACAAGCAACATCATTAGGAATAAGCCTCTACCATGTCAATGATGCTATGACTTATATTGATATCGCTCTATCTAGCACTCCGTCTTCATCTTATAAAGTAGCCTATGATTTCGCCTTAGTTGATGCAAATACAGGTAAGTTTTCTACACAAACCAATTTTACTGTGACCTATAATCCAAGTCTAGGTGCTTTTCGAACTCGTCACTTCTTAAGTGCAACTCTAGAAGGCAGTTATCGCGTTGTTATTAAAGGAAAAGGGCAAGATGGTAAGGTATACGATGGACAATCGGTTGTCTTTTGTGTAAAGAATCATCGTTTTGTTCGATAATCGAATACAAAATAGGATAAATTTCTAGAAAATATACTTTTGATATAGGAATTGACAAATTATTTTTTCCCCTAACCACACAAGTTTTGAATAATTTTTCAAATAGAAATTTAGCTGGTGAGCTATGGGCTATAACAATCAAATTAAAACAGAAAATAATTTGCGAATAAGCAACATTTTGATAAAATAAAAATAACGAAAGGAATTAGCGCAGGCTGGTTCCTTTCTCTTAGATAAAGGAGAAATATGAAAAAGTTTTTATTAACCACAACGCTTTTACTGACACTAGTTCTAGGAGGCTGTCAGTATTTACCATGGAATAAAAGCGCGGAAATAACATCTAATTCACCATTGGATACATCTACATCAAGTACAGAAATAGATTACAGTTACTACAATAAGGTTCTGGATGATTATGAAAAAGTAGTTAAAGGTACCTTGCCGACAGGAATGGATGTCAACGCTTTAGCTAGCCAAACAAACTCTTCTCAAGATTTTTATACAGATGTAGTTTATCATAAGAGGGATTTGAATAATGATGGAGTCGATGAACTTTTACTTGCTCTTGAGATGAAAAGTGGCGGAAAGAGTTTGCTGGATATCCGTACTTTGAAAGATGGAAAGGTTATTCGTCTGACCAATCAAGAAAATCGTTTAGACCAGATTGGTGAGAGAATGACAGTCGGCATCCTGCCAGACAATTCTTTGCTCTATCGTGGAGCTGGTACAGCAACGAGTCACATCTATGCCCACTACCAATTTAGTGAGAATGGCCAGTCCTTGGTGAAGGCCAAGGAATCTCAAGAGCTAGCAGATCTTGGTGTCGGTTCGCCCATTTCTATAGAGACTCTAAGTTGGAAGTCAGTTTCTGATAAACTTTCTGGAGGAAGCAGTGCAGACAAAGGGACAGCTGAGACGACATCCTCATCAAATCAACATGATTCTAAAAAAATGGATATTAACGCCATAAAAAATGGAGATTTCTCTAGTATTGAAGGTACTTGGGAACTACCTGGTGGGGAAGGAAAACTTACGTTTGATAAGTACGGATTAATTAGTTCGGACAATCAGTCTATTTATTTAGAAGGTGCAAGTATAGTAAACGGGTATTTAATTGCAAGGATTGGACATCCGACTGCATCGGCAACCATGTACTTTATTCCAGCTGGATCAAGATTATCAGATGAAGGCGATAAGACAGATAGATCAGATTCTACTAGAGATCGTATGGTGTTTTATCAAGCACATACAAGTTGGGGAGAAGCAGATAGATTTCACTACAAAGTCAAATAAGAATTTTCTAAAACACATTGACAAAAGCCAACATTTTTTGTAAAATAAGAATCAATTAAATACCAACACCGAATGAAGTTTAATAGAAGTGGGGAATCGTTTGATTTTTCATGACTGTAAATGGACGGAACTCTGGAGAGACCGTAAAGGCACCGAAGGGGCAAGGCAGGCAACTGCTCAAACTCTCAGGTAAAAGGACAGAGCTAGGATAGACCGCTTTTTAGCATTTATCTAAGCATTCCAGAGTACATGTATCTTGCATGTGCTCTTTCTTTTGGGGTTGAAAAGATAGGAGAAGGAAATGTTAGAATTGCTTAAATCAATCGATGCTTTTGCTTGGGGCCCACCCCTCTTGATTCTCTTGGTCGGGACAGGGATTTACCTAACTGCTCGTCTAGGACTTTTGCAGGTTTTGCGTCTGCCCAAGGCCTTCCAGCTTATTTTTACCAAGGATAAGGGACATGGTGATGTATCCAGTTTTGCGGCCTTGTGTACAGCACTCGCAGCGACAGTTGGTACGGGAAATATTATTGGGGTGGCGACAGCTATCAAGGTAGGTGGCCCAGGGGCTCTCTTTTGGATGTGGATGGCGGCTTTCTTTGGAATGGCAACCAAATATGCGGAAGGTTTATTAGCTATTAAATACAGAACTAAAGATGATAACGGTGCTGTTGCAGGAGGTCCCATGCACTATATACTTTTGGGTATGGGAGAAAAGTGGCGTCCCCTTGCGATCTTCTTTGCCCTGGCAGGTGTGCTAGTAGCTTTATTGGGAATCGGGACCTTTACCCAAGTCAACTCGATTACAGAGTCTATCCAAAATACGACGACTATTTCGCCAGCTATCACAGCTCTTGTTTTGTCTGTCTTAGTAGCGATTACCGTTTTTGGCGGACTAAAGTCCATTTCTAAGGTTTCGACTACTGTTGTTCCTTTTATGGCTATCATCTATATTTTAGGAACTCTTACAGTTATTTTCTTTAATATTGGAAAAATTCCTGCCACAATCGCTTTAATCTTGACATCGGCTTTTAGTCCAGTTGCTGCGGTGGGTGGTTTTGCTGGGGCTAGCATTCGAATGGCTATTCAAAATGGTGTAGCGCGAGGTGTTTTCTCGAACGAATCTGGTTTGGGTTCTGCTCCCATTGCAGCTGCTGCGGCTAAGACAAATGAACCGGTAGAGCAAGGTTTGATTTCCATGACAGGAACCTTTATTGATACCCTCATTATCTGTACCTTGACTGGTTTGACCATCTTGGTAACTGGTGTTTGGAGTGGTGATTTGAATGGAGTTGCCTTGACTCAGTCAGCCTTCTCAACAGTCTTTTCACACTTTGGACCTGCCCTTTTGACCATCTTCCTTGTGCTCTTTGCCTTTACAACGATTCTAGGTTGGAACTATTACGGAGAACGTTGTTTCGAGTTCCTCTTTGGGGTTCGCTTTATCTGGCTCTACCGTGTGGTATTTGTACTCATGGTCTTGTTGGGAGGATTTATCGAGTTGGATATGGTTTGGATTATCGCAGATATTGTCAATGCCTTGATGGCTCTGCCAAACTTGATTGCCCTCTTAGTTTTATCACCAGTCGTTATTGCTGAGACTAAAAAGTATTTTGACAAATAATGAAATCACACATCGCGTGTGATTTTTTTCTTTCATAAAAAATTTTTATCGATGCAATTTAAAATATATATTATACACGGTATAGAATCTGTGATAGACTAGATTTCAACAACATGAAAAGAGGTTTTATGATGACAACATTTACAATTCATACAGTCGAATCAGCACCAGCAGAAGTGAAAGAAGTTCTTGAAACAGTACAAAAAGATAACAATGGCTATATTCCCAACCTAATCGGTCTCTTGGCCAATGCACCAACTGCTTTAGAAGCCTACAGAACTGTCGGAGCCATCAATCGTCGTAACAGCTTGACGCCTGTTGAGCGTGAAGTGGTGCAAATCACGGCAGCTGTGACAAATGGTTGCGCCTTCTGTGTCGCAGGTCACACAGCCTTTTCAATCAAACAAATCCAGATGAATGATGATCTGCTTCAAGCCCTTCGCAATCGTACTCCAATTGAAACAGATCCTAAATTGGACACCCTAGCTAAGTTTACCTTGGCGGTAATCAATACCAAGGGTCGTGTAGGAGATGAAGCCTTAGCTGAGTTTCTAGAAGCTGGCTACACCCAACAAAATGCCTTGGATGTGGTTCTGGGTGTCAGCCTAGCAAGCCTCTGTAACTATGCCAACAACCTAGCCAATACACCAATTAACCCAGAATTGCAACCTTATGCATAAAAGGAGGAAAGACTATGGGATTTTTTTCAGAAGAATTTTTGAGCTGGTTGGACCAGCATGCTGATGAAATCGACAAACAGTCTTGTCAAGCTGGAGAGCAACTGATTGAAAGGATTGCAGTAGAGGGAGCCTTTCGTGTAGGTGTTCCGGAATCTCTCGGAGGTTCAGGAGGAAGTGATCAAGATGTCATTGATATCCTTGCAGAACTTGCACAACATTCCTTAACAGCTTCTTTTATTTCATGGGGGCAACGCACTTTAATAGATAATATTCTCCATACAGAAAATTCCTATTTTAAAGAAAGCTATCTGGAAAAACTCTTGTCTGGAGAATATGCAGGTGCTACTGCCTTATCCAATGCCGTTAAGTATTTATCTGACCTAGAGGAACTTAATGTTCGAATTATTGAAGAAAATGGACAATTGTATCTGAAAGGGAGACTGCCATGGGTAACGAACGCTCGAAGAAATCAATTCTTAACTATTTTTGTGGCAGGCTTTACAGATGATCCAAGTACAAGTTACGTGGTGGCTGTACCATCAGACGCAGAGAATTTTAGTCGTTCTGAAGACTTAGAATTTGTTTCTCTTCAAGGAGGAAACACGGCTACTCTGACTTTTAATAAGGTCCTTTTGAAAGAGGAATGGATTTTATCAAAAGATGCTCACCAATTTTTGGCACAAAATCGTCCAGCTTTTTTAGGCTACCAATTTGGTCTAGCTTTTGGTTTAGCTGAACGTTCTCTCTCAGAAGTAGAAAAAGAATTGGGGAAACGAAGTGTATTAACAGATGAGTGGAAGCATCAGGTCGAACAGTTAGATGCTATTCGACAAGAGCTTTATCAAGGTTTGTCTGACAGGTCTTATTTTGTTACCAATCCGCGTGAACTCTTTCAGTTAAGAATAGACATTGTGGATGTTGTTGCTCAGAGTCTTCTATTAGAGTTACAAGCAGGTGGTGGTAGAGGCTACTTTAGTAAATCAACATCAGGATTTATCCGTCGATGGAATGAAGGAGCCTTTCTTCCAATTGTTTCTCCAAGTGCTGTTCAGTTGCGCCATATCTTAGCAACGAGTTAAAAAATAGTAAAATAAAAACGAAGTTTGAATTTTTGAACTTCGTTTTTTTAAGTCCTCATTTAAGCGCTTTTATGCTATACTGAAATTAACATGATTATTGGAGGTTAGGATGAAAAAACTCCCCTTAGTATTTTCAGGTTGTTTGCTAGGTTTGGCAGGAGCTGGAAATCTCGTTTTAGATATGTTGCCAGTTCTGTCACATCTACTGAGTCTGTCTGGTTTGATTTTGTGGATTTACTTTCTAATTCTTCATCTGTTTAATTGGAAAGAAACCAAGCAAGAATTGGCCAAGCCCCCTCTTTTGTCAGGAATGGCTACCTTTCCCATGGCTGGGATGATTTTATCGACCTATGTCTTTCGTGTGTTCCCTCATCTTCCTATAGTAGCGCAAGGACTCTGGTGGTTTTCATTTCTCTTGGATTTGGCCCTGATTGCTGGATTCACCATCAAATTTGCCTTTCCTGGTCGGAGGGTTTATTCCACTCCTAGCTGGACGGTTCTCTATGTGGGAATAGCAGTGGCAGCCTTGACTTATCCACTGGTAGGCATTATCGAGATTGCCTATGCGACCTTGAGTTTTGGTTTTCTCTTGACCTTCTATCTCTATCCCCTTATTTATAGTGATTTAAAGCAATATCCACTCCCAGTAGCCATGCTTGGACAAGAAGGAATCTACTGTGCTCCCTTCTCTCTACTCTTGGCTTCTCTAGTTCGAGTTGGAGGAGCCAGCCTACCGACTTGGCTCCTGATTGCCATGATTTTGGCGTCTCAATCCTTCTTTTTCTTTGTTTTAACTCGTCTGCCCAATATTTTAAAACAAGGCTTTCAACCAGCTTTTTCAGCCCTCACCTTCCCAACAATCATCACGGCTACCTCGCTCAAGATGGCTCAGGGAATCTTGAAACTTCCATTTCTGGATTATATTGTATTGGCTGAAACCGTTATATGCCTAACTATTTTATTCTTTGTATTAGGCGCTTATCTGATTTGGTTACGAAAAAAGGTCTAGCTATAAATAGCTAAACCTTATTTTTATGGTTTGATAACTTCAGCGCCACCCATGTATGGACGAAGTGCTTCTGGAATGGTTACAGAACCATCTTCATTTTGGTAGTTTTCAAGAATAGCAGCCACTGTACGTCCAACTGCAAGTCCAGAACCGTTCAAAGTATGGAGCAATTTCACCTTGCCATCTGCTTCATCACGGTAACGGATTTGGGCACGACGGGCTTGGAAATCTTCTGTATTTGAACAACTTGAGATTTCACGGTAGGTATTTTGCGCTGGAATCCAAACTTCCAAGTCGTAAGTTTTAGCAGCTGAGAAGCCCATATCTCCTGTAGAGAGAGCAACGACACGGTATGGAAGGTTAAGTTTTTGAAGGATATTTTCAGCGTTGGCTGTCATTTTTTCCAATTCTTCGTAAGATTCTTCTGGTTTAGCAAATTTGACCATTTCAACCTTATGGAATTGGTGCAAACGAATCAAGCCACGCGTATCACGACCAGCTGAACCAGCCTCAGAACGGAAAGAAGGACTCATAGCAGTGAAGTAGATTGGCAGATCTTTACCGTCAAGGATTTCATCACGATAGTAGTTTGTCAGAGGAACTTCAGCTGTAGGAATAAGGACGTAATTGCTGTCGCTCAATTCAAAAGTATCTTCCTTGAATTTTGGATATTGACCAGTCCCAAACATAGAATCATGGTTAACCATGTAAGGTGTGATGACTTCAGTATAGCCTTCTTTTCCATGTTCATCCAACATAAAGTTGTAGATGGCACGTTCCAAACGAGCACCGAGACCTTTATAGAAGAGGAAGCGAGCGCCCGTTACCTTACCACCGCGTTCCCAGTCAAGGATACCAAGATCTTCACCAAGATCCCAGTGAGCTTTTGGTTCGAAGTCAAACTCGCGTGGAGTGCCCCAACGGCGAACTTCCACATTGTCATCTTCATCAGCCCCAACAGGAACACTGTCAGCTGGAATATTTGGGAGAGTAGTGGTAAATTCTGTCAATTTAGCATCGATTTCTGCCAATTCAGCATCCAAGGTTTTGACTTCAGCAGATAGATTTTGCATAGCAGCAATCTTGTCATCTGCATTTTCCTTGTTGCGTTTGGCTTGAGCGATCTCAGCAGAAACTGTGTTACGTTCTGCTTTTAAAGTTTCAACCTTGACTAAAATATCACGACGTTTAGCATCGATTTCTTTCATCTCGTTTAAGACAGCAGCATCTACACCACGTGTAGCCAATTTTTCTGCGACAGCATCAAAGTCTGTACGAATACGTTTGATATCTAACATAAGAACTCCTTTATGAAAAAAGCACACCTGACAAAGCGTTGGAGTGGCAGGGCCACGGTTCCATCCAACTTCACAGGTGTGCACTTGATTGTGTATGTAATTGTTACTAACGGTAGAATTTCACCTATCCCTCCTATCTGCTCGCAGCACCCGCAGACTTTCTTAAAGAAGAAGATAACCTACTTATCCGTTGCTATGATTATACTAAAGTTTCTACTTTTTTGCAAATAGATTTTTAAATTTTTGACCAATGGTCTGAATCAGGGTCGGAAGTTTGACGACCTTGTCATTGCCCAGTTTTTCGCGAGCAATTTTGAGAATGGCACCTGAGTCTTTTGAAGCAAAGAGGAATTTTCCTCTGTCTGTAAAGACTTCGAAGTGGCGACTGATTTTGCGACCAGAGACATTAGCTCCAATTTGGTTGATATGGCTCCAAGGAATCTGAATAAATTGTTCAACATTGACATCTGGGTAAAATTCCAGAGCCTGATCTCCGACAAGGAATTTCCCAACTTTCCCAGCTATAGAGAGGTAGGAGGTGCCTGTCGTATTGAGGAGCACTGTTTTGTTAAGTGATTGAGCCATGCTTAGTCTTCCTTACTTTCACCGAAAAAGGCATTGTAGAGGGCTTTGATAGCTGCTTTTTCTTGGTCTTTATGGACAACAAACATGATAGACACTTCACTAGAACCTTGAGACATCATCTGGATGTTGATCTTGTTTTCAGATAGAGCGCGTGTCGCAGTAGCAGTTACTCCGATGTGACTCTTCATCTTTTCGCCAACAATCATAATGATTGAAAGGTCGTGCTCGATTTCTGCATGGTCTACTTCAGCTTTTTGCACCAACTGACGAAGGATTTCTTCTTCCTTGATAGGAGTTAGTTCACGAGAACGGAGAATGATTGAAAGATCGTCGATACCTGTTGGCATATGTTCCCAACCGATGTTAAGATCTTCAAGGATTTGAAGAACCTTGCGTCCAAATCCAACCTCACGGTTCATGAGGTATTTAGACATGTTGATGCTGACAAAGCCAGAGTCACCAGCAATTCCCACAACTGGAAATTCATCACTACTATGTTTTAGAACGATACGAGTACCTGGGTGATCAGGATTGTTGGTATTCTTGATAACCAGAGGAATTTTTCCACGGTAGGCAGGTAGAAGGGCTTCGTCATGAAGGACTGAGAATCCTGCATAGGCCAACTCACGCATTTCACGGTAGGTCAACTCAGGAATCGAGTGTGGTTGGTGGATAATACCAGGGTGAGCCGCAAAGATACCATCAACGTCTGTAAAGTTTTCATAGAGGTCTGCCTTAACACCGGCAGCAATGATAGAACCTGTAATGTCTGATCCTCCACGTGAGAAGGTACAGATCTGATTTTCCTTGGTAACTCCAAAGAAACCAGGAATGACAAGGACCTCATTTGTATTTGTCAATTCTTCAATCTTGTCATAACTTGATGGAATGATGCGAGCGTTGCCAGGTTCACTTGTGACCACAATACCAGCTTCTCTAGGGTGCACATAGCGTGCATCGATCCCATTTTGATTAAAGTAGGCAGCAATCAATTTAGCATTGTTATTTTCACCGGCTGCTAGGAAAGTATCGTAGAGAAATTCATTTTCTTCGATAGGAAGAGTGGCTAAGGCACGAATACTTTTAGAAATTTTTTCTAGAACAGCTGGCTTCAGTCCCAATTCACTAACCATAGCGGCATAGCGGTCGATAATCCAGTTTTGGCTCTTGCTAATATCGTTACCAGCAACATAGTCGCGGTAGTATTTAATCAAGGCATCCGTAACCTTAGTATCTTCGGCATTGCGTTTCCCAGGTGCAGAAACGACGACAAAACGACGCTCTGAATCGCTTTTTACAATGTTTAAAACTTTTTCTAATTGACTAGCAGAGGCAAGAGAGCTACCTCCAAATTTAACAACTTTCATAAGAACTCCTAAAGTAAGTATTTTATATGATTATAGCAGAAAGAAAGGCTTTTTTCAATGAAGAAAATAAGATGCTTTCTAGGACAAAGCGAGCCTTTCTAATCGGCTGAGACACTTTTAGTCGATTTTTTATTGCTTTCTGATTTTAAAAAAGATATACTTTGAAAATAAAATAATTTAAACTGCATATAAAATAAAAAGGAGTCCAGATGGAACATATTATATATCAGCTTGAAGAGGACTTGGCAATCCTTACCTTGAACCGTCCTGAGGTCGCGAATGGTTTTCATATTCCTATGTGTGAGGAGATTTTAGAAGCTCTGACTTTGGCAGAAGAGGATCCGGCTGTGCATTTTGTCTTAATCAACGCGAATGGCAAAGTCTTTTCAGTTGGGGGAGATTTAGTAGAGATGAAGAGGGCAGTGGATGAGGATGATATTCCATCATTAACGAAAATCGCAGAACTAGTCAATGCTATTTCTTATAAAATCAAGCAAATTGCAAAGCCTGTTTTGATGGAGGTTGATGGGGCTGTTGCAGGTGCTGCGGCAAATATGGCTGTTGCCTCAGATTTCTGTTTAGCGACCGATAAGGCTAAATTTATCCAAGCCTTTGTTGGAGTTGGTTTGGCTCCAGATGCAGGAGGAATTCATCTCTTGAGCCGAAGTATTGGTGTGACGCGTGCTACTCAACTAGCCATGACAGGAGAGGCTTTGACAGCAGAAAAAGCTCTAGAGTGGGGTGTGGTTTACCGTATTTCTGAAGCTGACAAGTTAGAAAAAACCAGAGAACAGCTTCTTAAAAAATTAAGACGTGGTTCAAGCAATTCCTATGCAGCCATCAAGAAGTTGGTTTGGGAGAGCCAATTCAAAGATTGGCAAGATTATGCTACTTTAGAACTGAACCTACAGGAATCCTTAGCTCAAACAGAGGATTTCAAAGAAGGAGTTCGGGCTCATTCGGAAAGAAGACGACCTAAATTTACAGGAAAATAAAAAAATACTTGCACCATTCTTTGAACTTTGATATAATTCTTTTGTCAAATGTTTTGATTCTAAAAGTTTTTTTGAAAAGGAGGGAAGGAAAGATTGGACTACCAACGAATTAATGAATATTTAACGTCTATATTTAACAATGTCCTCGTTATTGAGGAAGTTAGCTTGAGAGGTAGTCGTTTCAAGGATATCTCCATCAAAGAAATGCATACGATTGATGTGATTGGAAAAGTTCCAGATGTGACACCAAGTCAAGTGTCAAAAGAGTTGATGGTGACTCTTGGGACAGTTACGACTAGTTTGAATAATCTCGAACGTAAGGGTTACATTGAACGCATTCGTTCAGAACATGATCGACGTGTGGTACATCTGCATTTGACAAAGAAAGGTCGCTTGGTTCATAGGCTACATAAACGCTTCCACAAGGCCATGGTTGAAAAAATCATTGATGGTATGAGTAAGCAAGAAATTGAGGTTATGAGCAAAGGTTTGACCAATCTTTATCAATTTTTGGAGGATTTGAGATAATGGCTTTTGCAAAAATAAGCCAGGTTGCTCATTATGTGCCAGAGCAAGTGGTTACAAATCATGATTTGGCTCAGATTATGGATACCAATGATGAGTGGATTTCAAGTCGGACGGGAATACGACAAAGGCATATTTCAAGAACAGAATCTACTAGTGATTTGGCTACAGAGGTTGCTAAGAAACTGATGGAAAAAGCTGAAATCATAGGAGAGGAGTTGGATTTTATCATCCTAGCTACCATTACTCCAGATTCTATGATGCCCTCTACAGCTGCTCGTGTTCAGGCTAATATTGGTGCTAATAAGGCCTTTGCTTTTGACCTAACAGCGGCTTGCAGTGGATTTGTATTTGCATTATCAACTGCTGAAAAGTTTATCGCTTCTGGTCGCTTTCAAAAAGGCTTGGTGATTGGTAGTGAAACCCTCTCTAAAGCAGTCGATTGGTCAGACCGATCAACAGCTGTTTTGTTTGGAGATGGTGCTGGTGGTGTCTTGTTAGAAGCTAGTGAGCAAGAGCATTTTTTGGCTGAGAGTCTCAATAGTGATGGGAGTCGTAGCGAGTGTCTGACGTATGGACATTCAGGCCTACATTCTCCATTTTCAGATCAAGAAAATGCAGATTCATTTTTGAAGATGGATGGGCGTGCAGTCTTTGATTTTGCCATTCGGGATGTAGCCAAGTCTATCAAACAGACTATTGATGAATCTCCTATAGAGGCGACAGACTTGGATTATCTACTACTTCATCAGGCTAATGACCGTATCTTGGATAAGATGGCTAGAAAAATCGGTGTTAACCGAGACAAACTTCCAGCTAATATGATGGAATATGGCAATACCAGTGCAGCCAGTATCCCGATTTTACTTTCAGAGTGTGTAGAACAAGGCCTCATCCGTTTAGATGGTAGCCAGACTGTTCTGCTATCAGGCTTCGGTGGAGGCTTGACCTGGGGCACGCTCATTCTTACAATTTAGGTAATCATGTGGTGAACACATTGTTATAAAAAACTATTTATTTTAAAGGAGTCCTATCATGGCAGTATTTGAAAAAGTACAAGAAATTATCGTTGAAGAACTTGGGAAAGACGCATCAGAAGTAACACTTGAATCAACTTTTGATGATTTGGACGCAGATTCATTGGACTTGTTCCAAGTAATCTCAGAAATCGAAGATGCTTTTGATATCCAAATCGAAGCAGAAGATGACTTGAAAACAGTTGGTGACTTGGTTGCCTACGTTGAAGAGCAAACAAAATAAACAGAATATAAATAGAAGGAGTAGGGAAACCCGCTCCCTCTTGTTTAGGCAATAGTTTGATTGTCAAATTATGACGGTATCGAACTATTACGTAAGCAAGAAACGATGGAGGCACTATGAAAACACGTATTACAGAATTATTGAACATTGATTATCCTATTTTTCAAGGAGGGATGGCCTGGGTTGCTGATGGTGATTTGGCAGGAGCTGTTTCCAAGGCTGGAGGACTAGGGATTATCGGTGGGGGGAATGCTCCTAAAGAAGTTGTCAAGGCAAATATTGATAAAATCAAATCATTGACGGATAAACCCTTTGGTGTCAACATCATGCTCTTGTCTCCCTTTGTGGAAGATATTGTAGACCTCGTTATCGAGGAAGGTGTTAAGGTAGTTACAACAGGAGCAGGAAATCCAAGTAAATACATGGAACGTTTCCATGCTGCTGGTATTACAGTTATTCCTGTTGTTCCAAGTGTTGCCCTAGCTAGACGCATGGAAAAAATCGGTGCAGATGCCGTTATTGCAGAAGGAATGGAAGCTGGGGGGCATATCGGTAAATTAACAACCATGACCTTGGTGCGCCAGGTTGCTGCTGCTGTATCTATTCCTGTTATTGCTGCAGGAGGGATTGCAGATGGTGAAGGTGCTGCAGCTGGCTTTATGCTAGGTGCAGAAGCTGTTCAGGTTGGAACTCGCTTTGTCGTTGCAAAAGAGTCTAATGCCCATCCAAATTATAAGGCGAAAATTTTAAAAGCTAGAGATATTGATACTACGATTTCAGCTCAACACTTTGGACATGCTGTTCGTGCGATTAAAAATCAGTTGACTCGTGATTTTGAACAAGCTGAAAAAGATGCTTTTAAACAAGAAAATCCAGATTTGGAAATTTTTGAACAAATGGGAGCAGGTGCTCTAGCCAAAGCGGTTGTTCACGGAGATGTGGATGGTGGCTCTGTTATGGCAGGTCAGATTGCAGGACTTGTTTCCAAAGAAGAAACCGTTGAAGAAATCCTAAAAGATTTGTATTACGGAGCAGCTAAGAAAATTCAAGAAGAAGCCTCTCGTTGGGCAGGAGTTGTAAGAAATGACTAAAACAGCCTTTTTATTTGCTGGTCAAGGTGCACAGTATCTAGGTATGGGAAGGGATTTCTATGATCACTACCCTATTGTCAAAGAAACGATTGATCAAGCGAGTCAGGTGCTCGGTTATGATTTGCGTTATCTCATTGATACGGAAGAAGAAAAACTCAATCAGACTCGCTATACGCAACCAGCTATTTTAGCAACTTCAGTTGCTATCTATCGTTTATTGCAAGAAAAGGGCTATCAACCTGATATGGTTGCTGGTTTGTCTCTTGGAGAATACTCTGCCTTAGTGGCCAGCGGTGCCTTGGATTTTGAAGATGCGGTAGCCTTGGTTGCTAAGCGTGGCGCCTATATGGAAGAAGCAGCTCCTGCTGGCTCTGGTAAGATGGTAGCAGTTCTCAATACGCCAGTAGAGGTCATTGAAGAAGCCTGTCAAAAAGCTTCTGAACTTGGAGTGGTTACTCCAGCTAACTACAATACACCTGTACAAATCGTGATTGGTGGAGAAGTGGCTGCAGTTGATCGAGCTGCTGAACTCTTGCAGGAAGCAGGAGCTAAACGCTTGATTCCTCTTAAGGTTTCAGGACCTTTTCATACTGCTCTTCTTGAACCTGCTAGTCAGAAACTGGCTGAAACACTAGCTCAGGTAAGTTTTTCAGATTTCACTTGTCCCCTAGTTGGTAATACAGAAGCTGCAGTTATGCAAAAAGAAGATATAGTTCAACTCTTGACGCGTCAGGTCAAGGAACCAGTTCGTTTCTATGAAAGTATTGCAGTTATGCAAGAAGCAGGAGTAACCAACTTTATCGAGATTGGCCCAGGGAAAGTCTTGTCAGGCTTTGTCAAAAAAATTGATAAAACAGCTAAACTAGCCAATGTTGAAGATCAGGCGAGTTTGGAAGCCTTGCTAGAAAACGAGTAATCCCTTCTCCCACAAATACAAGAGGAAACAGGAGAAAAGAATGCAACTAAAAAATAAAAATATCTTTATTACAGGTTCGAGTCGTGGGATTGGTCTTGCCATCGCCCACAAGTTTGCTCAGGCAGGAGCCAATATTGTTTTAAACAGTCGTGGGGCAATCTCAGAAGAATTGCTCGCTGAGTTTTCAAACTATGGTGTCAAGGTGGTTCCCATTTCAGGAGATGTATCAAATTTTGCAGATGCTAAGCGTATGGTTGATCAAGCTATTGTAGAGCTGGGTTCAGTAGATGTTTTGGTCAACAATGCAGGGATTACCCAAGATACCCTTATGCTCAAGATGACAGAAGCGGATTTTGAAAAAGTGCTCAAGGTTAACTTGACTGGTGCCTTTAACATGACACAATCAGTCTTGAAACCGATGATAAAAGCCAGAGAAGGTGCTATCATTAATATGTCTAGTGTTGTTGGTTTGATGGGAAATATCGGTCAAGCTAACTATGCTGCTTCTAAGGCTGGTTTGATTGGTTTTACTAAGTCTGTAGCGCGTGAAGTGGCCAATCGCAATATCAGGGTTAATGCTATTGCACCGGGAATGATTGAGTCCGATATGACAGCTGTTCTATCAGACAAGGTAAAAGATGCTATGCTGGCGCAAATTCCTATGAAAGAATTTGGGCAGGCAGAGCAGGTTGCAGATTTGACAGTATTTTTAGCAGGCCAAGATTATCTAACTGGTCAAGTGGTTGCCATTGATGGTGGCTTAAGTATGTAGCAGAAGCTAGAGGTAAAAAAGATGAAACTAAATCGCGTAGTAGTAACAGGTTATGGAGTAACATCTCCAATCGGAAATACACCAGAAGAATTTTGGAATAGTTTGACAACTGGAAAAATCGGAATTGGTAAAATTACAAAATTTGATCATAGTGACTTTGATGTGCATAATGCGGCAGAAGTCCAAGATTTTCCTTTTGATAAATACTTTGTTAAGAAAGATACCAATCGTTTCGATAACTATTCTTTGTATGCCTTGTATGCAGCCCAAGAAGCTGTTAATCACGCTAATCTCGATGTAGAGACTCTTGATAAAGATCGTTTTGGTGTTATCGTGGCCTCTGGTATTGGTGGAATCAAAGAAATTGAAGATCAAGTACTTCGCCTAAATGACAAAGGGCCAAAACGTGTGAAACCATTGACCCTTCCGAAAGCCTTGCCAAATATGGCTTCAGGAAATGTTGCTATGCGTTTTGGAGCAAACGGTGTTTGTAAATCCATCAATACTGCCTGCGCTTCATCAAATGACGCGATTGGGGATGCCTTCCGCTCAATTAAGTTTGGTTTCCAAGATGTTATGTTGGTAGGTGGTTCAGAAGCCTCTATCACACCTTTTGCTATCGCTGGTTTCCAAGCCCTAACAGCTCTCTCTACTACGGAGGACCCAACGCGTGCTTCTATCCCATTTGATAAGGACCGTAATGGTTTTGTCATGGGTGAAGGTTCAGGTATGTTGGTTCTTGAAAGTTTGGAACACGCTGAAAAACGTGGCGCTACTATCCTTGCTGAAGTGGTTGGTTACGGAAATACTTGTGATGCCTACCACATGACTTCACCACATCCAGAAGGTCAGGGAGCTATCAAGGCCATCAAATTAGCCTTGGAAGAAGCTGAGATTTCTCCAGAGCAGGTAGCCTATGTCAATGCTCACGGAACATCAACTCCTGCTAATGAAAAAGGAGAAAGTGGTGCGATTGTAGCTGTTCTTGGTAAGGAAGTACCTGTATCATCAACCAAGTCTTTCACAGGACATTTGCTGGGGGCTGCGGGTGCAGTAGAAGCTATCGTAACAATCGAGGCTATGCGTCATAACTTTGTACCAATGACAGCTGGAACAAGTGAAGTATCAGATTATATCGAAGCCAATGTCGTTTATGGACAAGGCTTGGAGCAAGAAATTCCATACGCTATTTCAAATACTTTTGGTTTTGGTGGCCACAATGCAGTTCTTGCTTTCAAACGTTGGGAGAATAAATAACTATGAATTTAAACGATATTAAAGACTTGATGGCCCAATTTGACCAGTCAAGTTTGAGAGAATTTTCTTATAGAAATGGGACGGATGAGTTACAGTTTAGCAAGAATGAAGCTAGACTTGTGCCTGAAGTTGCACCTCAGGTCGCTCCTGCGCCTGCTGTAGCAACACCAAGTCCAGTAGCTTCAACATCTGCTCCAGTAGAAACTGTAGTGGAAGAAGTTCCTGCTTCAGTTGAAGCAAGTGTGGTTGCTGAGGGAGATGTTGTAGAGAGCCCACTTGTTGGGGTGGCTTACTTGGCTGCTGGTCCAGATAAACCTGCCTTCGTTTCAGTTGGTGATAGTGTTAAAAAAGGTCAAACACTGGTTATTATCGAAGCCATGAAAGTCATGAATGAAATTCCAGCACCTAAGGATGGTGTGGTAACAGAAATTCTCGTTTCTAACGAAGAAATGGTTGAGTTTGGTAAAGGATTGGTACGTATCAAATGATCGATATTCAAGGAATCAAAGAAGCTCTTCCCCACCGTTATCCTATGCTCCTAGTAGACCGTGTCTTGGAAGTGAGCGAGGATACTATTGTTGCCATCAAAAATGTGACCATCAATGAGCCCTTCTTCAACGGTCATTTTCCTCAATACCCTGTCATGCCAGGTGTTCTGATCATGGAAGCATTGGCGCAAACAGCTGGTGTCTTGGAGTTGTCAAAACCTGAAAATAAAGGAAAACTGGTCTTTTACGCTGGTATGGACAAGGTTAAATTCAAGAAGCAAGTTGTACCAGGTGATCAATTAGTTATGACGGCAACGTTTGTAAAACGTCGCGGTAGCATTGCCGTGGTTGAAGCAAAGGCTGAAGTGGATGGCAAGCTTGCAGCTAGTGGTACTCTTACCTTTGCAATAGGGAACTAAGGAGGTTCTCCATGTTTCGAAAAATTTTAATTGCCAATCGTGGTGAAATTGCGGTTCGTATTATCCGTGCGGCGCGTGAATTGGGCATTGCGACGGTGGCGGTTTATTCAACTGCTGATAAGGAAGCTCTTCATACGCTTTTGGCAGATGAAGCAGTTTGTATTGGCCCTGGTAAGCCAACAGAGTCTTATCTCAATATTAATGCGGTTCTATCAGCTGCAGTTTTGACTGAGGCAGAAGCTATTCACCCAGGTTTTGGATTTCTCAGTGAAAATTCCAAATTTGCGACCATGTGTGAAGAAGTTGGTATCAAGTTTATCGGCCCATCTGGTCATGTCATGGATATGATGGGGGATAAGATCAATGCGCGCGCTCAGATGATCAAAGCAGGTGTGCCTGTCATTCCAGGTTCGGATGGAGAAGTGCATAACTCTGAGGAAGCCTTGATTGTTGCTGAAAAAATTGGCTATCCTGTTATGCTCAAGGCTTCAGCAGGTGGAGGTGGTAAAGGGATTCGTAAGGTTGAAAAACCAGAAGACCTCGTTTCCGCCTTTGATACTGCTTCAAGTGAAGCCAAGGCCAATTATGGCAATGGTGCCATGTATATAGAGCGGGTTATTTATCCAGCTCGTCATATTGAGGTTCAAATCCTAGGTGATGAGCATGGACATGTGATTCACTTGGGTGAACGGGATTGTTCTCTTCAACGGAATAACCAAAAGGTTTTGGAAGAAAGTCCTTCGATTGCAATCGGAAAAACGTTGCGCCATGAAATCGGTGCTGCTGCTGTTCGAGCGGCAGAGTCTGTTGGCTATGAGAATGCAGGGACCATTGAGTTTCTTCTTGATGAAGCTAGCGGTAAATTCTATTTTATGGAGATGAATACTCGTGTACAAGTAGAACATCCAGTAACAGAATTTGTTTCAGGTGTGGATATCGTTAAGGAACAGATTCGCATTGCGGCAGGTCAACCTCTGTCTGTTAAGCAAGAAGATATTGTTCTAAGAGGACATGCTATCGAGTGTCGTATCAATGCAGAAAATCCAGCCTTTAACTTTGCTCCAAGTCCAGGTAAGATTACTAATCTCTATCTGCCAAGTGGTGGAGTTGGCTTGCGCGTGGATTCAGCAGTTTATCCAGGTTATACCATTCCGCCTTATTATGATAGTATGATTGCTAAAATCATCGTTCACGGTGAAAATCGTTTTGATGCCTTGATGAAAATGCAGCGTGCCCTCTATGAATTAGAGATTGAAGGAGTGCAGACCAATGCAGATTTCCAGCTTGACCTCATTTCAGATCGCAATGTCATTGCTGGAGATTATGATACTTCCTTCTTGATGGAAACCTTCTTACCCAAGTATCAAGAAAAAGAATAAAATGACTTCAAGAGTTTAAACCGAAAAGGGGAATCAATGGCTCTATTTAGTAAAAAAGATAAGTATATTCGAATTAATCCCAATCGTTCGGTTAGGGAAAAACCTCAAGCCAAGCCAGAGGTTCCAGATGAATTATTCTCCCAGTGTCCAGGCTGTAAGCATACCATTTATCAGAAGGATCTGGGAAGTGAGCGTATCTGTCCGCACTGTAGTTACACCTTTCGTATTTCTGCCCAAGAACGCTTGGCTCTGACGATTGATATGGGAACCTTCAAGGAATTGTTTACAGGGATTGAAAGCAAGGATCCCTTGCATTTCCCTGGTTATCAAAAGAAACTAGCAACTATGCGTGAAAAAACAGGTCTGGATGAAGCCGTTGTGACAGGAACAGCTCTTATAAAAGGTCAGACTGTGGCTCTTGGGATTATGGATTCCAACTTTATCATGGCTTCTATGGGTACGGTTGTAGGTGAAAAAATCACTCGTTTGTTTGAGTATGCGACTGTCGAAAAATTGCCAGTTGTTCTCTTCACAGCCTCTGGTGGCGCCCGTATGCAGGAAGGAATCATGAGTCTCATGCAGATGGCCAAGATTTCTGCAGCAGTTAAACGCCATTCAAATGCTGGTCTCTTTTATCTGACCATTTTGACAGATCCAACGACAGGTGGTGTGACAGCTTCTTTCGCTATGGAAGGCGATATCATTCTGGCTGAACCACAGAGTTTGGTCGGTTTTGCTGGGCGTCGTGTGATTGAAAACACGGTTCGTGAAAGCTTACCTGAGGATTTCCAAAAGGCAGAATTTCTATTGGAACATGGCTTTGTGGATGCTATTGTCAAAAGAAGAGATTTGCCAGACACCATTTCTAGCCTAGTCAGATTGCATGGAGGGAGTCCTAGATGAATATTGCAAAAATAGTCAGAGAAGCGCGTGAGCAGAGTCGCTTGACAACTTTGGATTTTGCGACAGGCATTTTTGATGAATTTATCCAATTACATGGTGACCGTTCTTTCCGCGATGATGGTGCAGTTGTTGGTGGTATTGGCTGGCTTGGAGACCAAGCTGTAACAGTGGTTGGTATACAAAAAGGCAAGAGCTTGCAAGACAATCTAAAACGGAATTTTGGACAACCGCATCCAGAAGGCTACCGCAAGGCCCTACGTTTGATGAAACAGGCTGAAAAGTTTGGCCGTCCAGTTGTGACCTTTATCAATACTGCAGGTGCCTATCCTGGTGTGGGAGCGGAAGAACGTGGTCAGGGAGAAGCTATTGCTCGCAATCTCATGGAAATGAGTGACCTGAAAGTTCCTATTATCGCCATTATTATCGGTGAAGGTGGTTCAGGAGGGGCTCTGGCTCTAGCAGTCGCAGACCGTGTCTGGATGCTGGAAAATTCTATCTATGCCATTCTCAGCCCAGAAGGCTTTGCTTCCATTCTATGGAAGGACGGCACTCGTGCCATGGAAGCAGCAAAACTGATGAAAATCACCTCACATGAATTGTTAGAAATGGAAGTGGTGGACAAAGTGATTTCTGAAGCAGGACTTTCTAGTAAAGAACTGATTAAGAGTGTCAAAAAAGAACTCCAAGCCGAACTAGCCATGCTTTCACAAAAACCGCTAGCAGAGTTGTTGGAAGAGCGTTACCAACGATTTAGAAAATACTAATACTCTTCGAAAATCTCTTCAAACCACGTCAGCTTCGCCTTGCCGTATATATGTTACTGACTTCGTCAGTTCTATCCATAACCTCAAAACCGTGTTTTGAGCAGCCTACGACTGGCTTCCTAGTTTGCTCTTTGATTTTCATTGAGTATAATTCTTTAGAATACGCAAAAACTAGAACTGATTGCCAGTTCTAGTTTTTATGTGGCTCTTACTTTATATCAAGGGGAAAGTCAAAAGGTGCTTGGAAGACCAAACACCTTTTCGATTATTCATTTTCTTCAGTTACAAATTGACTAAGCAGTCCGTTGATAAAGCGGGCTGATTTTTGATCTGAAAAATTTTTAGCAAGTTCAATGGCTTCATTGACTGCTACCAGCTGAGGTGTATCAAATGATGTGATTTCAAAGATACCTAAGCGTAGTAAGTTTTTTTCGACCAAGGTCAAGCGTTCAACTGTCCAGCCTGACTTGAGGTGCTGGTTGATTTGTTTATCCAACTCGTCTTTTTGAGCTTGAACGCCAGAAACCAAGTTCAGAAGAAAGGCAGGGATTTGCACATCTGCATCTTCACGGTCATGCGTGTAGGCAAAGTGACAAGCTGTTTCCATATCTGTGCCGAATTCAAGGCTCATAAGAGCTTGAAAAGCGCATTTACGAAGTTCGCGTCTAGATTCTAATAATGGACTAGTCATTGAGGAAGTCCTCGTTAAATAGATCTTTCAACTCAGGTTTTGGTGTTTTATCTGGAACGATTCCTGCAACATGGATGTTGACAGCAGAAAGTTCCACATCAGCCATATCACGAACAGCATCTTTGACTGCTTTTTGAATAGCAAGAGCAACTTTTGGTACTTTCACACCGTACTCAAGATAGAGGTAGATGTCAGCAGTTAGTTCTTCGTTGCTTTCTTTTAAGTAGACGCCACGACCAAGAGAGAGTTTTGATAGGGTATCAGATACGGATTTATTTGAAAATGAGTGGACACCATCAACTTTAGCAGTTGCGATGGCAATGATTTTTTCAAGTACACGTGGAGCGATAACGATTTCGCCAAATTGTTCTTCAATTCCCATAGAATGACCTCTTTCTAGAGATTAGGCACGAGAAACGTAAGTTCCTTCTGCAGTGTTGATGATCAATTTTTGTCCAGCTTCGATGAAGTCAGGAACGTTGACAACAAGTCCAGTTTCCATAGTTGCTGGTTTACCAGAACCTGTAACAGTAGCACCTTTGATAGATGGTTGTGTTTCAGCAACTGTCAATTCAACAGTAGTTGGTACAGTTACACCGATTACTTCAGTTCCGTAGAATTGGATTTTCACATCAGAGTTTTCAAGGATGTAAAGCAATTCATTTTCAACGTTTACGACTGGGATTTCGTATTGGTCGTAAGTTTCAGTGTTCATGAAGTAGGCAGTTTCATCCATTTTGTACAAGTATTGAGCTGGAACAGTTTCGATAATAGCTTGTTCGAATTTTTCTTCTGGACGGTAGCTTGTATCAAATGTAGAACCAGTACGGACATCACGCAATTTCATACGCATGATTGTGTTCCCTTTACCTGGTTTGTGGTGGCTAGCTTCCAAAACGCGGATCAATTTTCCGTCTGCAGTTTCAAATGTCATACCAGCTTTCAATTTGCTTGCTTCAATCATGTTTTTACCTCTTTAATAAATATTGTTACTCTTTATTGTACCATAAAACGCAATAATTCTCAAATATCAGATTAACTTGAGTTAGTTGACAGGTACGATATTTCCTTCTTCATCTTTGGTTACGAGAACATACTTGCCGTCTACCTCGATGTAAAAGTTCTTACTTGCAGTTTGCCCATTATTTTGAATAGGAGCTTGAGTTTGTTGGTTGAGTTGCCCGCCAAGCGTTTGTCCCAGATTCATTCCCATAATTATGTTCATACCATTGCCATTGCCTTCATTGTTTGCAGCAACGATGAGAGCTTCGTTACGGGCACGACGTTCTTCAATCTCAATCGTATTGTATTTCATAGCGACTAGTTCGCTATCAAGTTTACGAATAATATTCAAGCTTTCTTGGTCATAGCTCAAATCTTCAAGCAGGATATTGGTTGTTTCAATTCCGTAAAGTCCCGTCCATACCTTGTTAACTTCTTGTTTTGCTAGATCGTTGAAAGTATCTTGATTGGCATTAAGACTATAGATATCAACTCGGTTTTCGTTTGTAAATTTGGCGATTGCAATAGCAATTTTAGGAGAGATATTTTGTCTGAGAGTTCCCTGAGCGATATCTTTCAGGGTAAATGCTCTATGATCTTCAATTTGTTGACTGATGGAGCTGACATAAAATAGGACTGGATCAGCAACTTTGATATCAAACAAGCCGTAGAAACGAATATTGAGCAATTGTTGATAGCGTTCACTGAAATACTCTACGGCGTTTTGAGTACCAAATTTATTACCTGCGATGGGTTGCATACGGATAAAGATGATTTCCTGTTGGGTAATGACTTGACCACCAAAAGAGAAGCGGTTTTTGAAATTTTCCCAAGTACCCTTTATACCACCCTTTTCAAGAAGCCAGGCATTATCTTCAGAACGCCATTCGTGGCTACCAGCTTCTAAGACATCGCCAAGGAAGGTTCCGTTGTTGACAAGAATAGCTACATAACCTTGTGGAACAATGACTACAGAACCATCTGTTAAAAGTCCAGTATTTTGGTTGCTTTGTCTAGAAGTGCCGTCAGGATCTTTTGTAAGAAGTTGTCCTTTAATGGCCAAGGCATCAGCTGTTAGGTCATTTGGAAGAACAATAGCTTCTTTAAATTTGCTATCGTTGAAACTATTAAGCCCTGAAGATAGGGCGGCACGAATAAATCCCATAATTTCCTCCTAATTATAAAGTTCGTCTTCATCCACAACATCGTAGGTATCGAGTACCCATTGGTTTGGACTGCGTGTTAGATCAGCATCGCAATAGTCACATTTACTGATAGCAGAGATTTTCAATGGGGCACCACAGTTTGGACAGTGGTCACTGATGGCTTCATCACTGACATTTAGTTCAGTTTGACTTCCGTGTTTACGGATAAAGTTCATTTGATAGACTGTAAACAAGTCCTCTTGAGGATCACCTTCGATGACACGTTTGCTTTGGTTTTCAATGACATAGTCCCTGAGTGTAGATGACAAGATCACAACAAGGGTATCGTTACCATCAGGATTTTCGTAGAAATCTTTAATGCGAACATTTTCAACATAGACTTTTTCTAAAACATTAGTTGTTTTCGCCCGGATATGATCTTCGAGTTGTATACTATGTTGGGAATAAAGGCTGGTACTTTCAAGAGAGCGAGCCAAATTCCAATCCTTTTTAGTCCAGGCTGCCTGTAACTGAATATAGACTTCTTTAACCCATGAAGCGAAAGCATCGGCATCAAAGTTTGGATCGCCATATTTAACACGACTAGTAGCTAATGTATTGTGTTCAACTCGACGATGGTTTTGGGGATTATATACAGTAGCGCTACTATAGGATTTTTCTGATGAGCTTTGATTACTTTTATTCTTTAGAACTAAGACAACTACGTAAACACCTATTAAAAAGACTACAATTCCGTACAACTCTTGCTCAGAGTAACTCGAACTATAGGAACCGTCTCCAGAACTGTAGCTACTTCTGTAGGAAGAACTACCGCTATTACTGCTACTGGAACGGCTTCGGCTACCATTTGAACTGGAGCTACTACGGCTAGAGCTACCACTTCGAGAATGTCCTACCCCTGCATCGATGGATTGCATCGGTGTAACGAAAAGGAGTAGTAAACAGGTGGTGAGAAGAGTATATAACTTTTTCATATGTCTCCTAACTATATGAATGCATACTGCAAGCCATCAGAACTGCTAATTTTTTAGCAGTCTGGTGTCAGTTATACTTTAAATGAGTTACTCATTTTTCAACTTTGCCAATTCTTGTGCAAGTAGTTTAAGGGCGACTTGTGGGTTGGCTTGGCCTTTGGTTGCTTTCATAAGGAAGCCTGTAAAGGCCTTATCTGCGTTGCGTTTACCTGACTTGAAGTCGGCAACTGCGGCTTCGTTATCCGCAAAGACTTGGTGGATAATTGGAATCAAGACAGCTGGATCTGAGATTTGAACCATGCCTGCTTTCTCAACGTATTCACGCGCTCCGCCGCCATTTTTAGCAAGGTGGACAAAGACTTTCTTAGCAATCTTAGAAGAGATAGTACCGTCTTCGATGATGGCAATCATTTCAACCAAGTTTTCTGGTGTCAATTCGATTTGTTCTAGTGTCTTGCCTTCAGCGTTCAAGAACTGAGCGACTTCCCCTTGGAGCCAGTTAGAGACTTGTTTGGCATCACCACCAAGAGCAACAGCTTTTTCAAAGAAGTCAGAAGTGACTTTATTTGCAGTCAACTGGCTAGCATCGTAGTCTGACAAGCCGAGGTCAGAGACGTAGCGAGCACGGCGTTCTTTTGGAAACTCTGGCAATTCAGTACGCATTTCCTCAATCCACTCATCTGAAATTTCAAAGAGTGGTAGGTCGGGTTCTGGGAAGTAACGGTAGTCTGCAGCACCTTCCTTGACACGCATGAGGATGGTTGCCTTGTTAGCCTCATCGTAACGGCGTGTTTCTTGACGGATTTGACCACCTGAGCGAAGGATTTCAGCTTGACGTTGAACTTCGTATTCAAGACCTTTGCGAACGTTTGAGAAGGAGTTGAGGTTTTTCAACTCAGTCTTCGTACCGAATTTCTCTTGACCATAAGGACGAAGAGAGATGTTGGCATCCACACGCATAGAACCTTCTTCCATCTTAACGTCAGAAATACCAGCGTACTGGATAACTTCCTTGAGGGCTGTTAGATAAGCATAGGCTTCTTCTGGGGAACGCATATCAGCTTCAGATACAATCTCAATCAATGGCACCCCTTGGCGGTTGAGGTCAACATAAGAGTAGCCATCTGTACCGTGGGTGTTTTTACCAGCGTCTTCTTCTAGGTGGGCACGTTCGATACCGATTTTCTTAGTTGTACCGTCTTCTAGCTCCACTTCAATCCATCCATTGTAACCAATTGGTTCATCAAACTGAGAAATTTGGTAGGCTTTGGGATTGTCAGGATAGAAGTAGTTCTTGCGGTCAAAGTGCATCTTTTTGTGGATGTCCATATTGAGGGCAAGAGCAGCCTTGATACCGGCATCAACAACACCTTTATTGAGAACCGGAAGTACTCCTGGGAAAGACCAGTCAATCACGTTAGTGTTGGCATTTTGGTCATTTCCAAAGTGGGCAGAAGTAGGTGAGAAGATTTTTGAATTGGTGTTGAGCTCTACGTGGACTTCAAGTCCAATGACTGTTTCAAAGTTCATTAGTTATCACCTCCAAAAATCACGGGTTGTTGTTTGTGGTAGTCTGTTGTCGCCTCAAAAGCAGCAGCAGCTTGGTAAATGGTTTCCTCAGAGTACTTAGGACCAATCAATTGGAGACCGACAGGTAGACCTTGAGAGAATCCAGCAGGAATCGAAATTCCTGGTAGACCAGCTAAGTTGACTGGGATGGTCAAGAGATCAGCCAAGTACATGGCAACTGGGTCGTGGTTGAGTGAATCCAAGTTATAGGCAACACTTGGAGCAGTTGGTCCCAAAATCAAGTCATAATCCGCGAAGACTTTTTCGAAATCTTGGATGATGAGGGTACGGACCTGACCAGCTTTCTTGTAGTAAGCATCGTAGTAACCTGATGAAAGACTGAATGTGCCAAGCATGATACGGCGTTTCACCTCTTCACCGAAACCTTGGCTGCGGCTGTTTACATAGATTTCATCAAGGTTGGTCGCATCCTCTGCGCGGTAGCCGTAACGAATGCCGTCAAAGCGTTGCAAGTTTGATGAAGCTTCAGATGAAGCGATGATGTAGTAAACGGCAACACCGTATTTAGAGTGAGGAAGGCTGACTTCTTCGACAATAGCACCAAGTTTTTCAAAGTGTTTAGCGGCATTCAGGATAGTTTCCTTAACCTCTGGGTCAATCCCTTCACCAAGGTATTCTTTAGGTAAAGCGATTTTCATGCCCTTGATGTCTTGACCGATTTTTGAAGTAAAGTCGGCAATGCGGACAGGAGCAGAAGTAGAGTCTTTGGCATCTTCGCTGGCAATCGCATTGAGCAAGAGGGCGTTTTCCTTAACAGTAGGAGCAAAAGGTCCGATTTGGTCTAGCGAGCTACCGAAGGCAATGAGACCGAAACGAGAAACTGTTCCGTAGGTTGGTTTGAGACCAACAATTCCGTTGAAGGCAGCAGGTTGGCGGATAGAACCACCAGTATCAGAACCAAGTGACAAGCGGACTTGTCCTGAAGCTACAGCTGCGGCAGAACCACTTGATGAGCCACCAGGAACCTTGCTGTGGTCCCAAGCATTTTTAGTGGCACCGTAGTGTGAAGTCTCACCAGAACCGCCCATTGCAAACTCGTCCATGTTAGTTTTTCCTACGACAATCATGCCTTTCGCTTTTGCATTGGCAACGGCTGTCGCATCAAAAATTGGCTCGTAGTTGTAGAGCATTTTTGAAGCAGCAGTTGTGAGAATACCGTCTGTAGAGATGTTATCCTTAACTGCAAGTGGAATTCCTGAAAGGACATTATCAGCGTCAATTCCAGCTTCATCAATGGCTTTGGCTTGAGCAAGTGCTTGCTCTTCAGCTATGGTAACAAAAGCGTTGATAGCTGTCTCGCGAGACTTGATATTTTCAAGCGTAGCTTGGGTTAATTCTGTTGCAGAAATTTCCTTAGAGACAAGGAGATTGTGCAAGTCTTCAATGGTTTTATTGTGGAAAGTCATTAGGCATCTCCTCCATCGTCTAGGATAGCTGGTACCTTGATATAGTAGTTGTCTTTTTCAGGTACGTTTTTAAACAAGCGATCACGGTCTGTTCCTTCTTCGGCCACATCAGGGCGGAGTACAGTCTTGCGGTCAGCCATGGTCGTAGTAGGTGCGACACCGGTTGTGTCTACTTCGCCCAGTAATTCAACCATGTCTACAATCTTGGACAAGGTAGTTGCAAAGGCAGCAGTTTCTTCTTCAGAGAATCTTAATTTTGAAAGATTGGCAACGTGTGTTACCTCTTCTTGCGTAATTTTCATCTTGCATCCTTTCGTGAAATGATGATTTTGAGTCTGTTCTATTTTACCATATTTTCCTATAAATAAGGGAGCCAAACTGAAAAGAAATAGAAATTGAAAAATCGTTTTTAATTCGCTATAATAGTTAAACTAGAAAAAAGAAAAAATAAGAGTTAGGATAGAAACATGTTCCATCAATTTATCACCAGAACTCAGACAGTCCCTCCTCCCATTTCACTTTTTTGGTATGGGGTTATGATGCTGGTCTTAATGCTTTGTATTTATGGGGCACTTGCTTATCACAAAAATCCGAAATTTGTATACTTGTTTAAGGGGATTCAGATCCTCCAGTTGCTAGCACTCTATAGTTGGTATGTTGGTTTTGGGATTCCCTTTTCTAATAGCCTTCCATTTTATCATTGCCGTTTAGCTATGTTTGCTGTGGTTTTCTTGCCCGATAAATGGAAAAGCAAGCAGTACTTTGCCCTCTTAGGAGCAAGTGGAGCTGTCTTTGCACTGGTTTACCCAGTTTTTGACCCCTATGACTTCCCCCATATTACCAGTTTTTCATTTTTGATTGGGCACTATGCCCTTCTAGTAAATTCCTTGGTCTACTTGATGAATCACTATGACAAGAGCCTACTCAAGAAATATATGATTGTAGTCTATACCTTTATCCTCAATCTCTTTCTAGTTGGGGTTAATCAGGTGACTGGTGGGAATTATGGCTTGTTAAATAAGACACCTTTTATTCCTGATGCCCCCCTGTGGCTAAAGTACCTACTTGTGTCCGTCATCCTTTCACTGGCTCTGGTTCTTTTTGATATCTTGTTCAAAAAACGGTGGAAAAAGAGAAACCAGGTGAAATCAGTGCTCTAGCTAACTTTTTTCATCGGATGAGCAATTGAAAAACTACTCAAAATCCGATATAATGGAGTGTTGAAAGGAATGGTAAAATCCAATGTAAAAATCATTCTTAGCTATTGAAACAAGAAAAATAGAGAATCAAAGAAAGAGAACTTATGAATATTCAAGAAGAAATTAAGAAACGTCGTACCTTTGCCATCATCTCCCACCCGGACGCGGGGAAAACTACCATTACTGAGCAGTTGCTCTACTTTGGGGGCGAGATTCGTGAGGCTGGTACCGTAAAAGGGAAGAAAACAGGGACGTTTGCCAAGTCTGACTGGATGGATATCGAGAAGCAACGTGGGATTTCGGTTACTTCATCTGTGATGCAGTTTGACTACGATGGTAAGCGCGTGAATATCCTCGACACACCAGGGCACGAGGACTTTTCAGAAGATACCTATCGTACCTTGATGGCGGTGGATGCTGCGGTCATGGTCGTGGACTCTGCCAAGGGTATCGAGGCCCAAACTAAGAAATTGTTTGAAGTTGTTAAACACCGTGGCATTCCCGTCTTTACCTTTATGAACAAGCTGGACCGTGACGGTCGTGAGCCATTGGACCTCTTGCAAGAATTGGAAGAAGTCTTGGGAATTGCTAGTTACCCTATGAACTGGCCGATTGGGATGGGGAAAGCTTTTGAAGGCTTGTATGATCTCTATAATCAACGCTTGGAACTCTACAAAGGGGATGAGCGTTTTGCCAGTCTAGAAGATGGGGACAAGCTTTTTGGTAGCAATCCTTTCTACGAGCAAGTCAAGGATGACATTGAACTTTTAAATGAAGCTGGGAATGAGTTTTCAGAGGAAGCAATCCTTGCTGGAGAATTGACACCTGTCTTCTTCGGCTCAGCCCTTACTAACTTTGGTGTGCAGACCTTCCTTGAGACCTTCCTCAAGTTTGCTCCAGAACCTCATGGTCATAAGAAAACAGATGGTGAAATTGTGGATCCTTATGATAAGGATTTCTCAGGATTTGTCTTTAAGATCCAAGCCAACATGGACCCTCGTCACCGTGACCGTATCGCCTTTGTCCGTATCGTTTCGGGTGAGTTTGAGCGCGGGATGAGTGTCAATCTGCCTCGTACTGGTAAGGGGGCTAAATTGTCTAATGTTACCCAGTTTATGGCGGAAAGTCGTGAGAATGTAACCAATGCCGTGGCGGGTGATATCATCGGGGNTTATGATACAGGTACTTATCAGGTTGGGGATACATTGACTGTTGGCAAAAACAAGTTTGAATTTGAACCACTGCCAACTTTTACACCTGAAATTTTCATGAAAGTTTCCGCTAAGAATGTCATGAAGCAAAAATCCTTCCACAAGGGAATTGAGCAATTGGTGCAAGAAGGAGCCATTCAGCTTTATAAGAATTACCAAACAGGCGAGTATATGCTGGGTGCTGTTGGTCAACTCCAGTTTGAAGTCTTTAAACACCGCATGGAAGGCGAGTACAATGCAGAAGTGGTTATGAGCCCGATGGGTAAAAAGACCGTTCGTTGGATCAAGCCTGAGGACTTGGATGAACGGATGTCATCAAGTCGCAATATCTTGGCCAAAGACCGTTTTGACCAACCAGTCTTTCTCTTTGAAAATGACTTTGCCCTCCGTTGGTTTGCGGACAAGTATCCAGATGTAGAGTTGGAAGAGAAGATGTAACTCAGTACCAACAATTGGAACTAAAGTTCCTAATTGTTGGACGCTAGTCGCTATTTGGCGAACTAGCTAACTGCCTTACTAACTACGTTTGGCAAATGAAATCGATTTGCCAAACTCCGTGTCGTAGTTCAGTAAATGTATTTGATTGTGTAACAATCTAAGTAACTAACGCCAAGTTTCTATGGAACTTGGCTAGGCGCTCCACTAGTAAAGTTTTACGAATATTGTCGATTCGTAAAACTTTACGTCGTAACTGGTAGGAAGTAGTCTAGCTAACTGCCTCACTAACTGAGTTTTACAAATGGAATCGATTTGCCAAACTCCGTGTCGTAGTGTAACAATCGGTTTACCTAAATGCTTTACTAGGAAAAATCCACGAATGGTATCAATTCGTGGGCTTTTCTGTCGTGACGGGGAGATAATGGCCTAGCTAACTAGAAAAAACATCAATAGAATGCCCATGATTATAACCTAATTGTGGGCATTTTTGATAGGAGTTACAGGGAGAATCGAGTTGATTCGAAGCAATTTTTTATGAAAATCTATTGTCACAAGATGTACTTCGATAGTATTTTTTGCATTACATTATGAATTTATCAATGAAACATGAATAGTCAAGTTTTTATATTTTGTTTATATAATATGTTAAAAATCCGAACGTTATATACTTTTTACTACTAAAATAAATTTAGCTATATATATTTTAAAAAGTTATTTGAGGCTTTTTATACAAAGGTATTAGATGTTGTTAGAGAATTTATAAATGGTTCGATATTTCAAAATATTTGAATGGTAATATTATATAAAAATATATCAAATTTCTTGACAAGCGTTTGCATTTAAAGTATACTTTAAAGGTATGATTAAAATAGGGTGGATTGTCCACTTTTGGTATGTAGGGAAAGGGTAAAACATGTTTTTTAGACGTCAAAAAGGTGAGTATAGAGAAACCGATCGAGTGACGCGGTATAAGTTAATCAAATCAGGAAAACATTGGTTGCGCGCTTCAACCTCTCTTTTTGGTTTGTTCAAGGTCTTGCGTGGTGGTGTAGATACGACGCAAGTCATGACAGAAGTAGTAGAGGATAAAGTAAATTCTTCTATTACAGGTTTGGATATTATCAAGGGACTTGCCGCCACAGGGGCTGTTTTAGGTGGTAGTGTTGCTACTCAAACAAAAGTATTTGCAAATGAAACAGTAGCCGTGGAAAAAACACTGGAAAATCCAGATCTTTTGGTTACAAATGATACAGTAGTTTTGGGTACGACATCTCTAAGTAACTCGGAAAATTCTGCTAGCTTGTCTACTTCTATAAGCGAAAGCGCTTCGATTTCAGAATCAGCTTCTACTAGCACCTCGGCTAGTACTTCAGCCAGCACCTCAGCAAGTGCTTCCGCTAGTACGTCAGTTAGTGCCTCAGCTAGCACATCATCTTCAGCTAGCACTAGCGCTTCAGACTCTGCAAGTATGTCAACTAGTTTGAGTCAATCTGCTAGCCAAACAAGTAGTGTGTCAACATCTGTAGGAGCTTCCTCAGAAAAAACTGTATCTGAAATTCAAGATGAGAAGAAAGTATCGACTCAAAATGAATCAAAGGTTGACAAGATTGATTCATCAATTTTGAAGCCTGCTACTATTGAGTCAAACACTGTTAAAACAAATTCAGATACAACAAGTTTAGTTGGTGCGACAGCTGCAACCTTGTCATCTGTAGAAGCCTCTGTAAAGAAAAATGAAGAAAATCGTAAGAAGTTAACCAAGCTTTCAGCTGAAATGGGCGAATACCTAGCGAAGGCTGCTGGTTTACCAAACACTGATTCTGCAATTACTAAGGTAAATGCAGCAGTGACAGCTATTGAAAAAGCCTTGGCAGATCCAATGAGTGACTGGACAGAGGTGGTGCAAAAAGCTACCTTGGCTCGTAATTCTATTGTCAATGCTGTTTTGAGAGCCAACTCAGGTGCGCGTGATGCCCGTAATGGTCAAGCTATGTTACGTGATACTTCTCTTCGTGCAAGTTGGGCTCCTTCTCAGAGTGACGGGCGTATGACGGTAAGTAGTCCAGTTGCTACTTTTGATAAGACTACTGGTATCGCAACGTACACCATGGATGTTCAGGCGAGTAGTGCTTTGCACAATGTTGGTGTTAAGATAAATGTCGGCCGAGGAGGTCATGTCCAAAGTGCAACATTTAATGGCAACTCTATGGAGAAAACCTACACTCAGGGTTCCGAAATTGTTTATAATTACAGACATGGACAAAATAGAAACTTAAGTGGTAGGATTGAAGTCAGAGTTAAATACGATAACAATGTGCCGACTGCAGAGGCTGATATGCAGGTGCAGGTTAGCTCAGCCCCTATTGGGCAAAATACTCAAGGGAATGCTTCTAGAGTTCAATCGGCAAGTGTTTCGACAGGGTATGCTGCATCAAAACCGACACCTGCACCTTCTGTAAATAAATCAGGTCCAATTATCCAGAATAATAATGGAACTCATTTCGATGTTTATAATGATGATTATTTCGTTCATAATCTTCCTATTTTAAAAAATGGAGCTAGTATCCGCCAATACGGAATTATCAAGCAGGATGCCATTCCTGGAGTCACTTATGGCGGACAATTGATGGGTCAAGAAATAAATCGACCTAATCCGAGATATAATCCTTACGTTGCTAGTACTGGAAGCCCATGGTTAAATCAAAAAGAGGAAATTAAAAATATTGGAACGGGTATATCGGGTACTGTAGGTAACGGTGAGGCATCTGCTGAAGTAGGAAAAACCTATAGCTATAGTATTGGTGCACTAGATTGGGGGAATAAATCATCTCAGACTACTCTTACCTACACCATCAAAGGTTTCAACGAGCGCCATGATGTTCAAAGTGGAGATGTTGTTCAGGTTAAGGATTTGGAGCATTTAACAAAGCAAGAAATTGCAGAAGTTTATAATAATTTTATTAATAATGCAGCCAATAAACGTGATTTACTATCTAATCAAGACCTTACTAAAGATGTATCAAATTCAAACGTAACTTCGGACGCAAATGGTACCGTTTTAACCTTCCCAGGAACGAAAGCTAAGATTGAAGTTTCAACAAATGGTACGATTACAGTTACCTATCGTGATGGAACTACAAGTACTATCAATGCAGCCTTGGAGAAATACAATCCAATTGCCAAAGTCCCTAAAGTCTATACCTATATTGGTGAGCAGGCTGGTGACTTGGCGGATGCAAGTAACTTTATCCAGCGTGCTAACGGTAAAGCATTCCCTAATGGAACAAATATCACTTGGAAACAAGGGGCAGGAATTAATACATCAGAGACAGGTTCTAAACAAGCTATTGCCCATATCGAATATCCAAATGGTGGAAGCGAAGATGTTACTGTAGATTATGAAGTTCTGGCGACAATTAAACCTAAAGGTCCAGTAAATGATATTCAAGGAACGCAACCTCATAATGGAACAGTTTGGCATAATTATGTTGATAAAGAGGGAACGGCGGGATATCCAAGTGGTGCAAGCCAAGCTTGGAGTAAAAATGGTCAAGTGGTTTCTAGCTCGCCTATCAATACAACTGATACAGGAAGAAATACCTACCAAGTGACCTTTACCTATCCGGTAGGTCGTATGGGGGAGAATGACTCTAATAAATTAAGTCATACAGTTAATGTTGTCCATGATGTCTATAAGTTTGAATCAAATCGTTCTTATACTTTCACACAGAATAAAACAGATGATCCAGCTTATAAACAAGCAGTGGCAAATCCTAAAGAAGCGGTTACAAAAGTATCTGGAAGCCCAGAGTTTAATGCAGCAAACACTAATTACAAATGGGTCAATGGTGCACCGTCACTCACTGAGGTAGGAACCTTTACTAAGGAAGTAGAAGTAGAACTACCTGCAGATTCAACAGGGGTCAGAGTTAAACAGAATGTCCCCGTTACTGTGAAAGTAAAGCCACAAGCCCCTGAAATTGCAGCTGATTCAGTGAATGAAAAAGGTGGTTTGCCAAATCGTTCAATTGTTGTAACGAATGTGACACCTGGAGCTCTTGTAACCTTGACTTTAGCAGGCTATACGTTCGAGAAAAAAGCGAAGGACAACGAATCAAGCGTTACCTTTGAACCTGCTGATCTGAAAAAAGCATACGACGGCAATAATGGACTCTTACCTACAGGAAATGTAACGGTTAAACAAGAGAAAGTTGTAACGACTCCTTCTGGAGGAACAGAGACCCTTACTTCTGCCACAACTACTAAGACCATTACTAAAGAAAATGTAGCTCCAAATCCTGAATTTGAAATCTATGTCAAGAATGATAAGACTAAAAAATGGGAAAAGCTTTCTCCGAAAAATAATGTCCGTCCTGGCACGAGTGGATACGAGATTTTTGCCGGAGATGAAGTTAAAGTTGTCTTGAAGGGTTCAGATAATAGTGGCAAACTTAGAGATTTGAAACTTTATGATGGTATTTCAGATAAAGATAGAATATTCCAAAAAGGATATTCTTCGAATGATGATGCGCCAGGATTTAAGAATACACCAACGAATGCTCCTGCTACTTTAGAGTATACAGCTTCTTATAATGCTAATCAGAAATATGATGATAAAAATAAATGGAATCTCGGAACCAAAGTTGTAGACTTGTCTGATAACGAAGCACGTACTCTGACAGTAGTTGTTGCGCAAGGTAAATTGAATGAAAGATTCCCAGGTAAGAAGCCGTCAGTAGTCTTCCAAGTTGAACATCCAAACGCTCTGAACCAGCGTGAGAAAGATAAAATCTTGGCAGCTGTGAAAACAGCCAATCCAGAGACTGCCAACCGTATCAGCAGTTATTCTATTGCAGAAAATGGAACGGTAACTATCACTTATAAAGATGGAACGGTGAATACGGTAACACCGGATATATCAGATTCAGATTACCGTGCATCAGTGTCAGCAAGCACAAGCGCGTCAGTATCAGCATCAACCAGTGCCAGCCAAAGTGCCTCAACAAGTGCATCTAAGTCCGCATCGACAAGTGCGAGCCAATCAGCAAGCACATCAGCAAGTCAGTCTGCATCAACAAGCGCTTCAGCTTCAGCATCGACAAGTGCTTCAGCATCAGCGTCAACAAGTGCATCGGCCTCAGCGTCAACAAGCGCATCGGCTTCAGCATCGACAAGTGCATCAGCATCAGCGTCAACAAGCGCGTCGGCTTCAGCAAGTACTAGCGCATCGGCTTCAGCAAGTACTAGCGCATCGGCTTCAGCATCGACAAGTGCATCAGCTTCAGCAAGTACAAGTGCATCAGCTTCAGCAAGTACAAGTGCATCGGCTTCAGCATCGACAAGTGCCTCAGCTTCGGCATCAACAAGTGCGTCGGCTTCAGCAAGTACTAGCGCATCGGCTTCAGCATCGACAAGTGCCTCAGCTTCAGCAAGTACAAGTGCTTCAGCTTCAGCATCAACAAGCGCATCGGCTTCAGCATCGACAAGTGCCTCAGCTTCNGCATCAACAAGTGCGTCGGCTTCAGCGTCAACAAGCGCATCGGCTTCAGCAAGTACAAGTGCATCGGCCTCAGCGTCAACAAGCGCATCGGCTTCAGCAAGTACAAGTGCATCGGCCTCAGCGTCAACAAGCGCATCGGCTTCAGCAAGTACAAGTGCATCGGCTTCAGCATCGACAAGTGCATCAGCTTCAGCAAGTACAAGCGCTTCAGCTTCAGCGTCAACAAGCGCGTCGGCTTCAGCAAGTACAAGCGCATCGGCTTCAGCAAGTACAAGTGCTTCAGCTTCAGCATCAACAAGCGCATCGGCTTCAGCAAGTACAAGCGCCTCTGAGTCAGCCTCAACAAGTGCGTCAGCTTCAGCAAGCACATCAGCTTCTGAGTCAGCATCAACAAGTGCATCAGCTTCAGCAAGCACATCGGCCTCTGAATCAGCAAGTACATCAGCTTCAGAATCAGCGTCAACAAGTGCATCAGCTTCAGCAAGCACATCAGCTTCTGAGTCAGCCTCAACAAGTGCATCAGCCTCAGCAAGCACATCGGCCTCTGAGTCAGCAAGTACATCAGCTTCAGAATCAGCGTCAACAAGTGCATCAGCCTCAGCAAGCACATCGGCCTCTGAATCAGCGTCAACAAGTGCATCAGCCTCAGCAAGCACATCGGCCTCTGAATCAGCAAGTACATCAGCTTCAGAATCAGCCTCAACAAGCGCATCGGCTTCAGCAAGTACAAGCGCCTCTGAGTCAGCAAGCACATCAGCTTCTGAGTCAGCCTCAACAAGTGCGTCAGCTTCAGCAAGCACATCAGCTTCTGAGTCAGCCTCAACAAGTGCATCAGCTTCAGCAAGCACATCGGCCTCTGAATCAGCAAGTACATCAGCTTCAGAATCAGCGTCAACAAGTGCATCAGCTTCAGCAAGCACATCAGCTTCTGAGTCAGCCTCAACAAGTGCATCAGCCTCAGCAAGCACATCAGCTTCAGAATCAGCGTCAACAAGTGCATCAGCTTCAGCAAGCACATCAGCTTCTGAGTCAGCCTCAACAAGTGCGTCAGCTTCAGCAAGCACATCAGCTTCTGAGTCAGCATCAACAAGTGCGTCAGCTTCAGCAAGCACATCAGCTTCTGAGTCAGCCTCAACAAGTGCGTCNGCCTCAGCAAGCACATCGGCCTCTGAATCAGCATCAACAAGTGCATCAGCTTCAGCAAGCACATCGGCCTCTGAATCAGCGTCAACAAGCGCATCGGCTTCAGCAAGTACAAGTGCATCAGCTTCAGCAAGCACAAGCGCTTCAGCTTCAGCGTCAACAAGCGCGTCGGCTTCAGCAAGTACAAGTGCTTCAGCTTCAGCATCAACAAGCGCATCGGCTTCAGCAAGTACAAGCGCCTCTGAGTCAGCCTCA